>JACRIP010000448.1 GCA_016220045.1 Planctomycetota bacterium | reverse complement strand
CGGGGTGGGTCGCCGCGACGGCGGTGGGCTCCGCGGCGGCCCCGCCGAGGGCGGCGGCGCGCTTCGCCTCGTACGCCTTCAGCCACGCCTCCCAGGAAGCGCCGGCCGCGGTGTCCCGCCCGCTGAACGCGACGCCGACGATCTGATCGTACGGCCCCGATAGGGCGTCCGCCTGATCCTTGGGATAGAGCTGCACGTAGGGCGCGGTCGCGCGCGAAACGCGGTTGAAAACGTAGCCTTCGACGGTCCGGCCGTCGCCGAGGCGCAAGGTCACGTCGCCGCGGTAGTCGAAGGCCTTGTCCAGGGCGTCGTGCTTGGCGGCCCGGTTTTCCAGCTCCGGGGTCCAGCCCTCCAGGGACGGCTTAGTCATGGTGGTGGCCGCTCCCGCAGGTCGAGGACGCGCCCGAGCCGCAGCCGGCCGCGACGGCCGTCACCGTGCCCACGCCCACGCCTGCTCCCGCCGGCAGCGCCGCGCGCTCACCGACCCCCGCCGGCGCGGCTGCGATCGTACCCGCCGTCTCCGTCACGGCCGCCGTCGCCATCGCCGCCGCGTTGCCGCCGCAGCCCGGCACCGACGCCGCCGGGAGCGCGCCCGCGACCGCCGCCGGCTCCTCCCGTACGTACTCGACCAGCGGCAGCAGGCCCTTCTTCCGCGTCTTCAGCCCGGCCCGCGCCACGCCCACCGCGTAGCCCATGATCGTCGCGTACACCGTGGACAGGAACCCGCTCATCGTCCCGAAGGTCGCGTCTACGGCAGTCGCCTCATACCCCGAGTGCACCATGCAGTCCCGGCACTTCTCGTGGTTGCGGTGGCCGTACTTCTCCCACTCCGTCTCCTCGATCAGCTCCTTGAAGCTCGCCGCGTACCCTTCCTGCAGCAGATAGCAGGGCTTCTGCCAGCCGAAAATGTTGTAGGTCGGGTTGCCCCAGGGCGTGCACTCGTAGTCGTGCATCCCCATCAGGAACTGCAGGAAGAGCGGCGACTGATTGAAGCGCCAGTGCGATTTCGGTTCCGCCAGGATCTCGCGGAAGAGCTCCGACGTCTGCCGGCGGGCCAGGAAGTGCCCCTGATCCGGCGCCTTCGCATACTGGTAGCCCGGGGCCACCGTCATGCCCTCGACGCCGAGCGCCATCATCGCATCGAAGAACCGGCGCACCCGCTCCGGGTCCGCGCCCTGGAAGAGCGTGGTGTTCGTGGTCACGCGATGGCCGCGCGCCGTGGCCGCCTTGATCCCCTCCAGCGCGCGTCCGTAGGTCCCTTCGCGGCAGACCGCGAAGTCATGCTCCTCTTCCAGGCCGTCCATGTGGACGCTGAAGGTGAGGTACTTGGAGACCGGGAACTCGTCGAGCTTCTCCTTGAGCAGGAGCGCGTTGGTGCAGAGGTAGATGTATTTTTTTCGCTCGACGAGGCCCTTGACGATCTCGCCGATCTGGGGGTGCATGAGGGGCTCGCCGCCGGGGATGGAGACCATGGGCGCGCCGCAGTCGTCGGCGGCCTTCCAGCATTCCTCGGGGGTGAGTTGGCGCTTGAGGATGTGCGCGGGGTACTGGATCTTGCCGCAGCCGGCGCAGGCGAGGTTGCAGCGGAAGAGGGGTTCGAGCATGAGCACGAGCGGGTAGCGCTGGACGCCGCGCCACTTTTGGCCCAGGACGTAGGACGCCACCGTCCACATTTGCGAGATGGGTACGCCCATGAAATGAAAGCCCCGCCAACCGAGCCAGAGAAACGGAAATCCTTCCGGAAGCGGCACTAATGGGGGCGGTACGATACCCGTTGCGGCCCGGGAAAGCAATCCAAAAGTCGGGGTCCGCGCGGAATGCGGGGGTCCACGGGGGGGGGCGCAGGACCACTTTCCCGGCAAGATGCTCAGGGCCGGCGCTCAAGCCGGCCACTGGCCACCGGTCACCGGCCACCGATCGACTCCCGCCCGATCGTGGCGTGTCTGGGTTTCGGGCGTGTGCCCGACTTGGGGTTTGACTTTCCCCGCGCCGCCGGGTATCCTCTTCGCCCCTTCGCGCGCCCCGCGCCCGCGCCGCCCCCCGGTTCCGCCCGCTCCTGCAGCGAGGTCCGGTTCGTGCCCGAGCCCAATCCGCTTTCGATCCTCTGGGATCCGGTCGGCTTCACCGCCCGCTGCGTGGATCGGAAGCCGCGCATCCCGGTCGCGGCCGGCGTGGTCGGCGCCTACGTCATCCTCGCCATGATCGCCCTCTTCATCCTCAGTCAGCGCATTCTCGGGTCAATTCCCGAGACCGTGCTCGACGCCGAGGGCGCGCGCAAGATGTTCATCTTCGGCAACTCCGTCAACAACATCTTCTGGGGTCTGGCCGTCCTCCTGCTGTGGATCCTCGGCGCGGGCATCCTCTCCAGCATGGCGATCCTGCTCGACGGCGACGCCGATTTCCGCAAAGTCCTCGAGCTCGGCGGCTACGCCCACTTCCCGCTCGTCCTGCTCGGCTGCGGCATGCTGCTCTTCAGCGTGCTCTACGTGCCGACCCTCGATCTGCCGCGCAACCTCGAGGTGACCAAACACGAGCTGGAAGTCGCGGTCAGCGATGCGCTCAAGGTCGAACTCAGTTCGACCAAGTTCCGCCTGCTCGTCTCCTGCGTCACCTGCGCCACGCTGTGGCAGTATGTGCTCTGGACCATCGGCATCAAGCAGGCGGGCAAGCTGTCCTATCCGAAGAGCGCGATCTGCATGGCCGCGCTCGTGGGCCTGCTCGCAATCGTGCTCTTCATCAAGAGCCACATCGACCTGGGGACCTGATGCAGAAAGCGCTTGTGGTCGCCGGCATTCTCGGCGCCATCGCGGCCATCTTCTGGTACAACCTGAGCGGCGGCGGCGGCCTCGACCTCTTCGGCTCCCACCAGGACGAGGTCGCGGGCGTTACCGTCTTCAAGGCGCGCTACACCCAGATCTCGGCCAGCGTCTCCGCCCCCGGCACGGTCATGGCCGCCCAGGAGGTCCAGGTCCCCTCCCAGATCAACGGCACCGTCGCCGAACTCCAGGTCAAGGAGGGGGACGCGGTCAAACAAGGCGATCTCCTGATCAAGCTCGACGCGCGCAAGATCGAGTCGGACATCCGCATGGCGGAATTCGAACTCAAGGAAGCCAACGCCAAGCAGGTCGAGGCGGAAACCGATCTTACCATTGCTTCCCGCTCCTTCGAGGACCGCAAGGCGGAGGTGCGCAAGCTCGGGCGCTCCACCGCGTCGATCGAGGCCGCCCAGGCCGAAGAACGCGCCCAGATGGCCGAGCTCAAAAAGGCCGAAGACAACTACCGGCGCCACTCGATGGCGTCGGTCGCCGCGGTCGGCGCGCGCGCCATCGAGGAGGCCAAGCAGGCCTACGAAGCCGGGAAGGCCCATTACGAGGCGGCGCAGCAGAAAGCCAAACAGGCGGCACACGACCTGCTCAACAGCGACCTCAAGGAAGAGCGCGAACTCGGCGAGATCGAGTCCAAGCGCATGCGCGCGCAGGCCTCCGTCGATACCTCCCTCCAGGGCGTCGCACGCATGGAGGAGAAGGTCAAGATCGCGCGCGAAGAGCTCGCCAAGACCGAGATCCGCGCGCCCCTCACCGGCAAGGTCATCCGCATCAACGTGTCGCCCAATTCCGTCGTCACCCCGGGCACGATGAACAACGAGCCCACCTCGCTGGTGACCGTCGCCGACACCAGCCGCATGATGGTCGCCGCCGGCGTGGACGAGTCCGACATCTCGCAGATCGAGGTCGGGCAGAAGGTCCAGGTCTCGATGGAGGCCTTCCCGGAGGTGAAGTTCGCGGGCACGGTCGAGCGCATCGCCCAGACCGCGGACAAGGACCAGAAGAGCAACGTCTCGACCTTCCGCGTCATGGTGCTGCTGCGCGAGCCGGCGGAGGGGATCGCCCGGCTGCGCAGCGGACTCACCGCGCACAGCGAGATCGTGACGCGCACCAAGCCGCGCGCGCTCGTCATCAAGATCCCGGCGGTGCAGAGCCGGCCCGCCACCGAGGCCCAGGGCAAACCGGGCGCGCCCGCCGGGAGCGCTGGGTCCGAAAAAAAAATCGACCCGAACTCGAAGGTGCGCGTGGTCTTCGTGGTCGAAAACGAGCGCGCGCGCCTGCGGGCGATCAAGGACGGCGTGATGGACGAGTCCTTCGTCGAGGTGCTCGACGGCGTCGCCGACGGCGACTCGGTCGTGGTCGGACCCGGTCGCGTCCTGGATCGGCTGAAGGAGGGCGATCGGGTGAAGGTGGAGCTGGTCGAGCCCTGACCTGAAGGGTGGTGCGGACACCGGATCCGCCCGCCTCGAATTGTCCCATGGCGAATTGTCTCGTGGCGAATTGTCTCATTGTCGCACTGTCCCATTGTCACATTGACGCCCTGATGCGACCGAACGCGCCTGGATAAGTGCCAATCGGTGGCCGTCGGCGCCGTGCCCGAATCGCGGCCACCCTGCGGGACTCCCGTGCCGGTGACCTCGCGGCGCAGGCGAGGAGGCCTGCGCCACAAAGGGTTCCGCCCACGTCGGATTTCGTTCGCGGGGTCTGTCGCAGCGCGTCCTCGCCTGTACTCGCAGGGCCCCCCACGGTGGCATATGCGATCGCCTCTTGTAGGGGCGCCCCTTGTGGGCGCCCGGGCGTGGCCGGCCGGTGCCGATCCGGATCGGTCTCCAGGGGACAGGCAGATGCCCGCCCCTACGGCAGGCGCCGGATGAACGCTGCGCGCATGGCGCATCGCCTGCCGAGGTCTCTTGCTCCGCTCGTCGCTGCGGCCTGCGGGAATCAATGAGACAATGCGACAATGAGACAGTGTGACAATCCCCCGAGACAGTGTGACAATCCCCCGATACGCAGTGCCCATCCGCTCCGTCACTCGTCCCTTGGACCTCTTTCCGAGTGATCCCATGAAGCCTCGTTCCCGCCGCCTCCTGTTCGCCCTGCCCCTGGCAGCCACCCTCCTTGTCGGTTTCTCGCCCTCGACGCTCCGCGCCGAAGACGCGGCGGCGGCCGGTCCCGCGGCGCCCGCCGCCGGGGCCGTCGGCGCCGCCGCCCGGGCGCAGGAGCTCGACGCCTTCTGGGCGCAGCGGCTCGCGGAGTTCCGCGTGCAGCCGCTCAACGAGCGCGTCAAGCTCTGGCAGGAGACCGACGGCATCAAGGTGTACGTCGTCTACTACGACAGCACCAAGGGCGTGCGCCTCCACGGCTACCTGGCGGTGCCGGCGGGCGCGGGCACGCATCCGGGCCTGGTCTCCGTGCCCGGCCTCGGCGGCCACGGCGACGCCGACTGGGCGCTCGAAGGCGCGCGCCGCGGCTACGTCACGCTCTGCTGCGACCTGCGCGGCCAGGGCAAGTCGAAAGGCGCCCTGCGCGACATCATCGCGATCTACCTCGTCAGCCGGCCCGAGGAGCATTTCTACACCGGCTGCATCGCCGACGTGATCCGCGGCATCGACCTGCTCGCGGCCCGGCCTGAGGTGGATACCCGGTGGCTCTTCCTCGAAGGCTTCAGCCTCGGCGGCGGACTCACCCTGACGGTGACCGGCCTCGACCCGCGCATCAAGGCCGCCGCGATCGGCGCCCCCGCCTTCTGCGACGTCGAAGCCGCCGCGCGCAACGGCAAGGACACCCGCTCTCTCCCGCTCCGGCTCTACATCAACGGCCTCAAGGATCCCGAGGAGGGCTACCGCGGCGTGGCGATGGTGGACAACCTGAACTTCGCCCCGCGCCTCAACGTGCCGGTCCTCTTCGGCATGAGCCGCCGCGACCCGGTGATCGATTACGCCGGCGTGCGCAAGGTCTACGAGCGCGTCGCCACCGCCGACAAGCAGTTCATCGAAACCGAGGCGCAACGCCACACCCCGCCGCCCGGCTTCTTCGAGCGCGCGGACCAGCTCTTCCGCCGCGTCCGGGGCGAGGCCCCGTAACGCTCCTTCCCCGCCGCCACCGCCCTCCCCCCGACGGGGCCGGACCCTCCGGCCCCGTCGTTCGTTTCCGGCGTGGGCATCCCGGCGCCCTGCCGCGTCCCCCGTGGCGGCAGCGGGAGCCTCTGGTGCTCTTCACCCTGCCGTAGGGGCGCGTCGCGACGCGCCCCAACGGCGGCGGCGCAACCGGCGGTGCGGCGGCGCAACCAGCGGTGCGGCGGCGCAACCAGGACGTACGTGCATCCGCGGCCGACGAAACCTTTGACAGTCGCGCCGGAACTTTGCTAACATTGTCGGCTTATATCCACTGCTGGCTGTCAGGTTTTTTTTTCGATGGGAACGCGCGAGATGTCGAACACGGCTGAGGTCGATTTCTTCGTCACCCCGTCCCCGAACGAGTGGCTGCGCAGCGGCGCGCGCGCCGGTGCGCGCCGGCTGGTGCGCTACCTGACCGACTCGCTCTCGCGACTGGCCTCCGCCCCCCCCGCCGCCGACACCGGGCACCTCGCCGGCCCCGAGTTCCTGCAGGCCGGGTCGGCCGGCCACGCCGGCAGCGCCTCCACCACCGAACTGCCCGGACGCGCCCGGCACGCCGCCGGGCACCCGCCGGAGCCGACGCGCGCCGAAGCCCTCGAGCGCGGCATCGCCGGCGCCCGCGCGTACCTCCTGCGTACCCAACACCCCGAAGGGTACTGGTTCGAGGCCTGCCAGGCCGACAGCACGCTCACCAGCGAGTACATCATGCTCCGCCACTTCCTCGGCAACGTCGATGCCGAGAAGCAGGCGAAGGCTGCGCGCTGGCTGCTGCGCACCCAGAAGCCGGAGGGCGGCTGGCCGATCTACGAGGGCGGACCCAATCACATCAGCACCACGGTCAAAGCCTACTTCGCGCTCAAGCTCGCCGGCTATTCGAAAGACCACCCCGCGCTCGCGCGCGCCCGCGCCGTGATCCTCGACCTCGGCGGCCTCACCCAGGTCAATGTCTTCACCAAGATCGCGCTCGCGCTCTTCGGGCAATACGACTGGCGCGGCGTGCCGACCATGCCGCCCGAAATCGTTTTCCTGCCCGACTGGTTCTACTTCAACATGTACGACATCTCCTACTGGTCGCGCACCGTCCTGACGCCGCTCCTCATCCTCTTCGCCAAGCGCCCGCTCAAGCCGCTCCCGCCGGAGCTCGGCGTCGCGGAGCTGCTGGACCGCCCGCGCGGGCGTTTCCGCTGGGGCTTCGCGAAGGACCGCGACTTCTGGACCTGGAAGAATTTCTTCGTCAACGTCGACGCGCTGCTCAAGGCGTACGAGTGCGTGCACCCGGCCCCCTTGCGACGCGCGGCGGTCGAGCGCTGCAAGAGCTGGATGATCGAGCGCATGCAGGGGAGCGGCGGCCTGGGAGCCATCTATCCGGCGATGGCGAATTCCGTCATGGCGCTCCACTGCCTCGGGTATTCGCTGGATCACCCGCTGGTGGCGAAGGCCTTCGCGGAGGTCGAGGCCCTGGAGATTCACGCGGGCGATGAGATGTGGCTCCAGCCCTGCCATTCGCCGGTATGGGACACGCCGCTGACGATGAACGCGCTGGCCGAGTCGGGGGTTGCGCCCGACGACCCGGCGCTGGTGCGCGGCGCGGAATGGCTGATCTCGAAGCAGTGCTCCCAGCCCGGCGATTGGACGCGCAAGGCCCCGCGCGTGGAGTCCGGCGGCTGGTACTTCCAGTTCGAGAACGAGAAGTATCCGGATACCGACGACACGCCGATGGTGATGGTGGCGCTGACGCAGGCGCGGCTGGCCGACGATGCGCGCCGCGCGGCGTCGCTCCAGCGCGGGCTGCGCTGGCTGCTCGGCATGCAGTCTTCAAACGGCGGGTTCGGCGCGTTCGACATCGACAATACCAAGCTGCTGCTCAACAACATCCCCTTCGCGGACCACGGGGCGCTGCTCGACCCGCCGACCGTGGACGTCACCGGGCGGGTGCTCGACATCCTCGGGCGCCTGGGCTACGACGGGGCGTTCGCCCCGGCGCGGCGCGCCATCGAGTTCATCAAGAGCGAGCAGGAGAGCTTCGGGGCCTGGTACGGCCGCTGGGGCGTGAACTACCTCTACGGGACCTGGAGCGCGATTTCCGGGCTGCGCGCGATCGGCGAGGACATGGGCGCGCCGTATATCGGGCGGGCGCTGGACTGGCTGCGGCTGGTGCAGAATCTGGACGGCGGGTGGGGCGAGAGCTGCGCCTCGTACGAAGACCGGCGCTGGGCGGGTCGGGGCCGGAGCACGGCGTCGCAGACCGCCTGGGCGCTCCTGGCCTTCCTGCGCGCCGGCGTCGAGGACGATCCCGCGCTCGAGCGCGGCGTGCGCTGGCTGACCGCGCGGCAGCGCGCCGACGGCGCGTGGGACGAGCCGGAGTACACGGGCACCGGCTTCCCTCGGGTTTTTTACCTGCGGTATCACATGTATTCGAAGTACTTCCCGCTGTGGGCCCTTTCGATGTACCGCAAGCTGCGCGCAGAGGAGCAGGACCGGGCCCCGCGGCGGCAGGTCTGAGCAGGAGCGAGCGCGCGGGCGGAGCGGCCGTTCCCGAGGGCACTCCGCCGGCGGCGGCGGCGCCGGCAGCGCTCCCGCGTGCGGCCTTTCCCGGGCCGGTGCTGGTTTTTCTCGCGCTCGGGCGCGAGGCGCGCGGTCTGCCGGGCGGGCTGGCGGCGCTGCCCGCGCCCGAGCCGGGCGTTCGCCTGACGGCGGAAGCCTTCGCCGGCGCCGGCGCCGCGCGGGGGGGGTTCGTGGCGTCGGGGATGGGGCCGGAGCGGGCGCAACTGGCGGCGGCGCGCCTCCTGGAGGGAGCGCGAGCGGCCGGGGTGAAGCTCGGCGCGGCGCTTTCGGTCGGCGTGGCGGCGGCGCTCGACCCGGCGTGGCAGG
>JACRIP010000446.1 GCA_016220045.1 Planctomycetota bacterium | reverse complement strand
GGCCACGACCCGCCGCGACGTCGAACGCAACCCGGCAGGGCTCTCCTGCTGTCGCCGTCGCGGCGCGTCGTGGCCCCCCTTTGCGGTCCTTCGTGGTCCCGCTTCGTGGCCCTTCGTGTTCCCGTTTCTCTTCGTGGACCTTCGACGCACTCCCAACGGTCGCCCCCCCCTCCCCCTCCCGCTATCCCACGGTCCGCCGGAACCGCCGCACGCTCACGATCATCACCCCGAAACAAAGCGCCGTCAGCACCAGCCCGTTCACCCACAGCGACGCCCAGCCCGCCCCGCGCAGGATCACCCCGCGCGCCGCGTCCACCATCCAGGTCGCCGGCACGAGGCAGGACAGCCAGCGGAAGAAGAGCGGCATCGTGTTCCGGGGAAACACGTAGCCCGACAGGAAGATCGACGGAATGATCGTCCCGAAGGTCATCTGCAGCGCCGCCGCCTGCGTCCGCGCGCGCGTCGAGATCCACAGCCCGACCGATAGCAGGCAGAAGATGTAGGGCAGGAAAAGCGCCACCAGGGTCCAGAAATTCCCGTGGATCGGCACCTGGAAGAGGAAGACCATCAAGGCAATGATCGCCAGCATCTCGAACAGCGCGAGCCCCGCGTAGGGCAGGATCTTCCCGATCACCAGGTCCCAGCCCCGCACCGGGGTCATGTAGAGCTGCTCCAGCGTGCCCTTCTCCAGTTCGCGCACCACCGACAAGGACGTCAGGCTTACGGTCATCGCCTGAATGAGGATCGCGATCAGCCCGGGGATGAAGAAGCGCGGGGACTTCAGGTCGGGATTGAAGAGCACGCGCGGCCGGCTCTCCACCGGCAGCACCGCCTCCGTCCCCAACCGCTCCAGCGACTCGCGCAGCGCGATCGCGTTGCCCACGTTGTTCGCCTGCGCCGCCACGTTCGACTCCGATCCGTCCACCAGGAGCTGTACCTGCGCCGTTCGCCCCCCGAGCAGGTCGCGCGAGTACCCCTCCGGAATCTTGATCCCGACCCGCGCGGTCGCCGCCACCAGGCACGCCTCCAGCTCCGCGTCCGAGTTCACTTCGCGGAGCACGTCGAAATCGGTCGTGCTCTCGAAGCGCCGGATCAGCGCGCGGCTCTCCTGCGTGCGGCATTGGTCGAAGACCACCGTCGGCGTGTGGCGCACGTTGGTGTCCACCGCGTAGCCGAGCATCAGGAGCTGCAGCACCGGAATGAAGAGCGTGAAGAAAAGCGCGCCCTTGTCGCGCCGGATGTGAATGATCTCCTTTTGCATGATCGCCCACGCCCGCGATGTCCACGGGCTCTTGCGCCGCGCCGCGCCCGCGTTCGGGGCCGCCGGAGAGTACTTCATGATTTCCTCTTCTCCAATCCGCCCTTCACACCCCGCACCGTCCGCCGCGTGTTCCCGTTCGCGCCGTCGGCCATGCGCCGGCGCGTGAGCGTGACGAAGACGTCCTCGAGCGTCGGCCGCGACTCCCGCACCACCGCATCGGCGAAGCCCCAGCCGTGCACCTCGGCGGCCAGGGCCTCGGGGGTGCCTCCGGGGGCCAGAATCGCGTGCACCGACTCGCTGTGCAGGGTCGCTTCGGACACGCCCGGGGCGCCCAGCATGCGCTTCAGCACCCGTCCCGGCGTCGCCGAGGAGATTTCGATCCGGCAGTGGCCCGGCGGCGTGATCTCAGGTAGACGCTTGAGTTCTTCGGGGGTGCCGACGGCCAGCAGGTGCGACAGGAAGATGTAGCCGACGCGCGCGCAGCGCTCGGCCTCGTCCATGTAGTGGGTGGTCACGAAGAGCGTGACGCCCTGGGCCGAGAGCTCGAAGAGCAGGTCCCAGAGCTCGCGCCGCGCCACCGGGTCGATCCCCGCGGTCGGCTCGTCCAAGAAGAGGAGGCGCGGGCCGTGGATCATCGAGCAGACCAGTGCCAGCCGCTGTTTCCAGCCGCCCGACAGCAGCCCGGCGCGCCGGTCAAGGTACGGCTCCAGGTGCGTGAGCGCGAGCAGGTCGCGTTTGCGCCCCTCGCGCTCCTCCAGGTCAAGACCGTAGACGCCGGCGTAGAAGTCGATGTTCTCTTCGGCGGTCAGGTCCTCATAGAGGGAGAAGCGCTGCGACATGTAGCCGACCTGGGCGCGCACATCGTCCACGTCGCGCGCGACGTCGAGCCCGAGGAGGCGCGCGGAGCCCGAGTGCGGCGTCAGCAGCCCGCACAGCGCCTTGATCAGCGTGGTCTTGCCCGAGCCGTTGGGGCCGAGGAAGCCGAAAATCTCGCCCTCCTCGACGTCGAAGCGCACGGCATCGACCGCGACGAAGTCGCCAAAGGCAATGGTGAGGTCGGAGATCTCGATGGCATGCACGGCGGACTACCTCGTGGCGCGGGGGAGATGGACGACGGCGGCCATGCCGGCCTTGAGGACGCCGGGCGGTGCGGTGACGCGGATCTTGAGGGCGAAGACTTGGTTCCAGCGCTCGTCGAGGCTCTGGACGTTGCGCGGCGTGAATTCGCTTTCGCCGGCGACGTGCATGATTTCGCCGACGAAAGCGCGATCCGGAAAGCTGTCCAC
This sequence comes from Planctomycetota bacterium, assembly GCA_016220045.1. GTDB lineage: Bacteria > Planctomycetota > MHYJ01 > WSZJ01 > JACPWG01 > JACRIP01. The sequence continues at coordinate 602 of JACRIP010000446.1, read as the reverse complement.
GCGCACCTCGACGCGGTCGCCGACGGCGATGCGGCCGAGGTCGGGCTCGGGGCAGAAGGCCTTGACCCAGAGGTCGTCGAGCTGAAGGAGCCGCGCCACCGGTCGGCCGGCGGCCAGCAGGTCCCCCTTGCGGATGGAAAGCACCTCGATGCGCGCGGTGGACGGGGCGCGCACCTCGCCCTCGCGCAGGTTGGCCTCGGCCTCGGCGAGCGCGGCGCGGGCCTCGTCCCGGCGCGCGCGCGCTTCGGCGAGATCCTCGGCGCGGGTGCCGGCGTGCAGCAGATCGGCCTGGGCCTGGGCGCGGCGGCACTCCTCGCGGGCGCCGGTGATCTCCTCGGGGCGGGCGCCGGCGCGCAGCAGGGCGACGCGGGCTTCGGCGGCGGCGAGCCGGGCGCGGGCGGCGTCGCGCGCGCCACGGGCGTCGTCCGCCTGCTGGTCGGAGGCGACGTCCTGCAGGCGCAGGTTCTCGAAGCGCTTGCTGGTCGCCTCGGCGAGTTCGAGGTCGGCGCGGCCGGCGTCGAGCTCGGCCTCGGCTTGCTTCATCTCCTCCGGGCGGGTCCAGGCGAGCAGCGCGGCGAGGCGGGCCGCGGCGGCGCCGAGCG
>JACRIP010000443.1 GCA_016220045.1 Planctomycetota bacterium | reverse complement strand
TCCGGCCCGCGCCGCGTTGGCGCCCACGAGATTCCCCGCGAGATCGTTCAGGCCATCACCCCACATTCTTCCTCCTGGCTGGGGCTCCCCGGCCTCGGCATTCTGCAGGGAGGATCGCGCGGTTCTGACCCGCGCATGCACCACATCTCGCCGACGTCGCGGCAGCCCCGGACCGCAGGCGTCCTCGCCCGCGCTCCCCGCAGGCCCGTGGCACGCGCAGGCCGCCCACCCGCGCGCGACCGGGACCCGTCTGACGAAAGGACACCTTGCCGCCGGCCGAGCCCAGCGGCCCCTCGTTCCGCCTGAAGGCGGAACTACGAACGAGCCGCGCGGCCGGTCGGCCACGCTCGGCAGCCGCCCCCGCTCCCGGTCGCCGGGCCGACTCCCCGGTGGGGCCGCAGGACCTCCTCGCCCCCATGCTCACCGGAGCCCTCGCGGCAAGGATAATCGCGCGTCTACCGTGTTCTTCTTGATCACACCGCGCGCCTTCCGCACGGCCCACACGGCCGCCGCCCGACCCGCCCCCATCCCGCCTCGCAGCCCGGTGACGCGGGCGCGCACCGGGCGCGGGGCGGCACGACTCCCGTGCCGCGCCCCCGCTGGTGCGCCGTGCCGGGGCGCCCGCACGCCACCCGAGCGGCAGGCGTTCGTCCCCATCGGTCGCGATTGCCCCGACTTTTCGACGAAATGGCCACGCTATCGCATTGACTTTTTGACCGATTTGATGCACGTTTGCCTCTGCTCTTTGCCGTCTACGGTCGTCGAGGGGCCCACCATGCGCCGGAAGGTGGATCGGGATCTGGCCCGCCGGCGGCAGGATGCTCACCGCCAGGTGCTCCTGGTCCGCGGGGCGCGCCAGGTAGGTAAAACCTATTCGGTTCGGGAGTTGGGAAAGTCGTTTCCGCGCTTCGTCGAACTCAACCTGGAAGAGAACCGGGAGCTGCAGATCTTCTTCCGCGGCCGCCTCACGCCCGCGCCCCTGTGCGAGAAGCTCGGGGCCTACGTCGGGCGCCCGATCGTTCCCGGCGAGACCCTGCTGTTCCTCGACGAAGTCCAGGCCTGTCCCGATGCCCTCCGCGCCCTGCGGTTCTTCCAGGAGCAGATGCCGGCGCTCCACGTGGTCGCCGCCGGCTCCTTGCTGGAGCTGGCGCTGGCAGAGATCCCGTCCCTGGGCGTGGGACGAATCTCCTCCCTGTTCATGGGTCCGCTCACGTTCGAAGAGTTTCTGCTGGCGCAGGGGGAAGACGCTCTGGTCCGCATCGTTGCCGAGGCGGACCCGACCCATCCGGTAGAGGAGCCATTTCATCGGCGGCTCGTCGACCTCGTGCGCACCTACCTGCTCGTCGGGGGCATGCCCTCCGCGGTCAGGCTTTACGTGGAGAGCCGCGATCTGCCGGCCTGCTTCAAGCTGCTCGACGACCTGGTGGTGGCCTTCGAGGACGACTTTGCCAAGTACCGGAGCCGAGCGCCCGCGACGCGGCTGACCGAGGTCTTGCGTTCGGCGGCGTTCCAGGCGGGCGGCAAGTTCAAATACTCGAAGGTCGGCACTGCGGCCTCCTCCCACGCGGTGAAAGACGCGCTGGCCCTGCTGGTGCGGGCCGGGCTGCTTCATCAAGTGCTCCACACCGATGCGCGCGGCCTCCCGCTGGGAGCACAGGTGGACGTGCGGAAGTTCAAGGTGCTGCTCCTGGACGTGGGAATCCACCAGCGGTTGCTCGGTCTGAACGTACCCGCCTGGCTGACGGCGGAGGATGTCGAGCTGGTGAATCGCGGCAGCGTGGCCGAGGTCTTTGTCGGACTCGAGTTCCTCGCGCGGCCTCCGGCGCACCTCCGTCCCGCGGTGCATTACTGGCACCGGGAGGGACGGGGCTGCCAGGCCGAAGTGGACTATGTCATCCAGGAGGGGCGGGAGATCGAGCCGGTCGAGGTCAAGGCCGGCACGCGCGGGCAGATGCAGAGCCTGCGCCGCTTCCTGGACGAGCGGGGCCGCGCGCGCGGCATCCGGGTTTCGCTGGAGAACTTCGGCCGGTACGAGCGGATCGAACCGGTGCCCCTGGACGCCGTGGGCCGGTTGGGCCGCCCGGCCCCGCCGGGGTGAGCGCGGCCGTCCGGCGCTGGCCCGCGCCGCGACCGAGACCCGGCCGACATGGGGACCCGCGGACGCGGGCCGAGTCCGGCGACCCTTCCTTCCGCCGGAAGAGGGTGTCGTAAAAGGCGGCGATCAGTGGCCCAGCGGTGCCGGCCGGACCTGTCCCCCGTAGCGCGGAGCGAGTAGGGGGAAGGCCTGCACCACAATTGCCGGAGTCTCGCGAAGTCAACCATGATGGGCCCGAAACCTTTGTGGCGCAGGCCTTCCGGCCTGCGCCGCGAGGTCTCCGGCACCGGAGTCCCGCGGGGCCGGCCCGATCGCCGGATCGAGGTGCCCACGCCCGAACCGGCCTTCTGCGACACCCTTCGGCAAAAGGGACACGTTCCCGCCGGCCGAGCCCAGCGGCCCTTCGTTCCGCCTGAAGGCGGAACTACGAACGAGCCGCCTGACCGATCGACCGCGCGCGGCCGCCGCCGCCACTCGCGGTCGCCGGGCCGACACCTCTGCGGGGCGGCACGCACCAACCGCCACCTGCTTGCGGAGCCCTCGCGCCATGGACGCCCGCTGGTCTACGGTCTTCTCCTTGATCACCCCGCGCCCCTTCCGCGCGCCGCGCACCGCCGCCGCCTGGCGCGCGCGCGCCGAACTCCTGCGCCGCCGCATCCTCGCCGCCGCCGGACTCACCCCCATGCCGCCTCGCCACCCGGTGCGCGCCCACGTCACCAGCCGCTGCGCGCACGCCGGATTCCACGTCGAAAACCTCTGGTTCGCGGCCGGCCGCGGCCTCAGCGTCGCCGGCAACCTCTACCTGCCGGACGGACCCGGCCCCTTCCCCGCCGTCCTCCACCCCCACGGCCATTGGACCGAGGGCCGCCGCGCCCACGACGTCGACGGCTCCTCCTTGTCCTTCGCCTGCGCCCTCGCCCGCGCCGGCTACGCGGTCTTCGCCTGGGACATGATCGGCTATAACGACTCCCGCTACTTGCCCCATGACTTCCGCGACCCCGCCGCCGCCCGCCTCGGCATCACCCTCGCCGGCCTCCAGCTCTGGAACAGCCTTCGCGCCCTCGATTTCCTCGCCGCACACCCTCAGGTCGATCCCTTGCGCATCGGCATCGCCGGCGCCTCGGGCGGAGCGTCGCAGGCGCTCCTCCTCGCCGCCGTGGACGAACGCGTCCGCGCCGCCGCGCTCGTCTGCATGATCTCCGCCCACATGCAGGGCGGCTGCCGCTGCGAAAACGCCCCCGGCCTCCGCCTCGATACCGACAACGTCGAATTCGCCGCCCTCCTCGCGCCCCGCCCCCTCCTCCTGGTCTCCTGCACCCGCGATTGGACCGCCACCACCCCGCGCCGCGAACTCCCCGCGCTCCGCCGCCTCTGGCGCACGCTCGGCGCCGCGGAGAAGGTCGCCGGCGCCCACTTCGACCTGCCGCACAATCTCCTGGAGCCGAGCCGCCGCGCGGCCTACGACTGGCTGGCCCAGCACCTCCCCGGCCCGCCCGTGGGCGCGGAGGTCGATCCGCCCGCCCCCGCCGCGTCGCGGTGGACGGTGGGCAGTGGCCGGTGGCCAGTGGACGAGGTCGGCGCGCCGGGCGGCCCACCCGTACCCGCGTCCCGGCTCCGCGTCTTCCCACGCGGTGGCGCGCCCCCGCTCCCGCGCGGTCGCGCGCTGGTCGCTTGCCTCTGCCGCGAAGCCGCGCGCCGCGCCCGCCCCGACCCGGAAACGCTGCGCGCACTGCTGGGGATCGAGCGCCCGCTGGCGTTCGCGACCGGCCCAGGCTGGATCGGCCGTCGCGACCGCGGCGACCATATCCCCATCCGCTGGCGTGGCGCCCGGGCCGCCGACCGGCCCGGCGACACGGTCACGCTCCTCGTGCACGACGGCACCGCCGCCGCACGCGCCCAGGCACTGCGTTGCGCACCGGCCACCGGCCCCGTGCTGGAGATCGACGTCTTCGGCACCGGCCGCGCCGCCGCCGGCGGCGCGCGCCGCGCCCGCCACGCGCGCGCGGTCGCCGAGTTCTGGTCCCTCCTGGAGCGCTGGAGCGACGACGACGGCGGCAGCGGGAGCGGACCCCGCAACGTCCACGCCGGCGACGCCGCGCCCCCGCCCTCCGTACGGTGTGTGCCCGAGGAGTACTTCGACACCTACAACCGCACCGACGACGCGGAACGCATCCAGGACGTGGGGACCGCGCTCGCGTGGCTCGCCCACCGCGCGCGCGGCGCCGGCTCGGCCCGCCGCATCCGCGTCGTCGCCCGCGGACGCGCCGGCGGGTGGGCCTTGCTGGGCGCCCAAATGTCCGCGTTCGGCGCCGAGCTCGACGTCCGCGTCGCCGGCCGCCTCGAT
>JACRIP010000442.1 GCA_016220045.1 Planctomycetota bacterium | reverse complement strand
CGGTGGACCGCATACAGTAGCAATTGCGGGAGATGGTGCGGCCGCTCTTGCCGCGGAGCCGGCGCGCGCGCGGCGGGGTCGCGGCGCCGGAGGCCGGCGGCGCCGGCGCCGCGGGGAACGGCGGGAGCAGCGCGGGAGAGCGGTCATGATCGTCTACGGCATGCGGCACGCCATTGCGGCGCCGGCCGAGCCCGGCACGCGCGACGCCGATCGCGCCCTGACGCCGGAGGGTGCGCGCAAGCTGGCGGGCATTGCGCGCGGCCTGCGCGCGCTCGGGGTCGAGCCGGGGAAGATCTGGACCAGCCCGTACACGCGCGCCGCGCAAACCGCCGCGGCCGTGGCGCGCGCGCTCGACGCCGACGAGCCGCTGCCGGAAGAGCTGCTGACGCCCCCGCACACGCCGGCCGAAGTCTGGGAGAAGCTGCTGGCGAAGAGCGAGGCGGCGGAGGTGCTGCTGGTCGGGCATGAACCGCAGTTGGGAATGCTCGCCGCGTTCCTGCTCACCGCCGGCGCGCCGTGCGCGCTCGCCCTCAAGCGCGGCGCGGCCTGGGCGATCGAGGTGGCGCCGAAGCCGGGGCCCGGCAGCGGCGTCCTGCTCTGGCTGCTCCAGCCGCGCCACCTGCGCAGCCTGGGCGCGGAGTGAGGAGGGTGCGCGACGCGTCCGCGCCCGGCCACCCCGGGGCGGACACGGGGGTCCGCCCCTACCCGGAGCCGTGGCGGGGCGCAGGGGCGGACCCCGGTGTCCGCCCCGGTCTGGCCTGAGGTGACGACCCCAGCCTTCCCCCCTACCCTTTCGCCGGCCCCTCCGCGCTCTTCCAGTGCCGCGTCTTGATCCCCCGCCGCGCCGCTTCCACCACCAGCGCGTCCAGCGCGTGCTGCACGTTGTCCGGCAAGGTGTGCTCGACCGCGCGCAATTGGAAGCGTCCCGCCTTCCACCCCGCGGTTTCGAGAAAGGCCTCGTCGCCGTCGAGTTGCCTGCCGTCCTCGAAATCGAGGTGCGCAAAGACCAGCGCTCCCTTGCGAAAAAAAAGATCCGCCACGTTGGAGCTCTGGATCAGCGAGAGGAGCAGGGTTTTCCCCGAGAGCAGGATGAGATTGGCGGTATCGAGCACGCTGATGGTCGAGAGATCGCCCTCGCCGACGAGCAGGGCGGCGGCGGTCGCGGGCGCGATCGGCGTCTCCAGCAGCCCATGGACCGCCTCGAGCAGGGCATCCACCGTGAAGGGCTTGGCGAGGATATCCGCCGCGCCCAGGACCTCCGCCGCCCGCCGGTAGTCGTCATCCACGTGCGCCGTGATGAAGAGGACCGGGATGTTCTCGACCAGCCCGAGGGAGCGCATGCGCGCGAGCAGCGAGAGCCCGTCCTCGCCGGGCATGGCGATGTCGGAAATCAGGAGGTCGTAGCGGCTGCCGGAGATGGCGGCGAAGGCCGCTCCCGGGTCGTGCAACTCCGTGACCTCCTGTCCGTCATCGTCCAGGATTTCCCTGACGAGTGAGGCCACGTTGACGTCGTCGTCCACGACCAGGATGCGCGCCACGATGGCTCTCCGGTGAGCAGGGTGGGGGGAGGGGATCTCCGGCCCGTTCTTCTACCCCTCGGGTGCCGAAGCTGTCAAGGCAACGATGAACGCCGGGTGCGGAAAATCCTGCTTCCCGCGCCGTCGGCGGCCCGGTAGAATCCCGACGACGACGCCCCACCTCCACGGGAGCTGCCCGATGACCCGGCTCGCCTGCCGCCGCGCGCGCGCCGCCGCCGCCGCCCTCCTGGCCGCCGGCGCCGGCCTGCTCGCGCTCGCCCTGACCTCCGCCCTCGCGCCGCGTTCCGCGCGCGCCGAGGAGAATCCCTACGCGCCCTGGCTGCCGCGCCTCGCGAAGCAGGACTGGTGGGTGCTGCGCGTGGACCGGGAGGTCGCGCCCGCGCCCGGCGCCGCACCCCTCCGCGTCAGTTGCCACCTCCTCTACTACGTCGTCGAGATCGCGGGCGGCGCCGCCACCGTGCTCGTCACCTCCACCGACAACTGGTCCTTCCTCGTCCAGCTCGACCTCGCCACGTTCACCCCGCGCAAGGTCGTCCCGAGCTGCTTCTCCCTCGACTATCCGAAGGAACGCCTCTCCATCACCAGCGAGAAGTCCGTCTACGACGTCGAAGCCCGCCCCGGACTCGTGTGTTTCCCCGAGTACCGGACGCTCGACTTCCTGTTCTTCGGCTTTCCCGCCGCCGACCCGTCCAAGGGGAAGCTCTCCGCCGTGACCGAGGCCGAAGCCAAGGGCGAGACGGTCTCGATCAGGAGCGCGCCGCTGGTTCAGACCGCGGAAGCGAAGGACGGCGTGCTCTGGGCCGCCTTCTCCGGCACCCTCGACGGCCGCGCCTTCCGCCTGGCGACCGTGTGGCGCGCCGGGGCGCCCGCCTTCGAGCGCGCCGAGTTCGTCAACGAAGCGATCGGCTCCCGCGGCACCGCCCGCCTGCTCGCCTACGGCCCGGACGGGAAGGAGCTTTTCCTTGCGCCCGCCCACGGCTACTACATGACCAACCTGAACGTGCGCGACAAGGACGCGCCGATTTTCCGCCAGCCGATCGCCGACCTCTTGACCCGCCCCGCGGTCGAAGCCGCCGCGCGCGAGCTGGCGACCGCCGCCGGCCCCGACGCCGGCGCCGATCTCCGGCCCCTCGACCTCAAGGGCGAAGGCTACTTCCACCGCGGCGACGCGCTGCGCGTCTACTGGCACCTGCGCCACATCCCGAAGGTCACTTCGGGCACGCCGGGCGGCCCGCCTCCCGAGCCGCCGAAAAACAAAATGACCATCCCGACCTTCGGGTACTTCAGCCTGCGCGTGCTCGACCTGCGCCGGATCGGCGCCGAGGACCTGATCTTCCTGGGCACCCCGGGCGCCGACGACCGCGACTACAGCTACCGCTCCCGTGTCTACAGCGATTCCCGCAGCAGCGCCGAGTCGGTCTGGAGCTTGATGGCCGGCCAGGGCGGGTACGGCTTCACCCAGGCCCCCTACTGGCGCGCCTCCGCCGACAAGAAGAGCTGGGAATGGTGGCGCGTGCGCACGCTGCGCGCCGCCGTGCCCTACCGCCCGGTCGTCGCCGCGCCCGCGCCCGGCACGCCCGTGGCGGAGGAGGCGAAGCACACGCGCCCGCCCACCTGGTGGGTGATCGTGCTGCGCCGCTCCGACCTCGCCCTGCGCGCGCTGTTCGGCTACACGCTCGACGACGAGCTGCGCCCGCGGCCGTTCGACGTCAAGCTGACGGCCGCGCCCGATGCGCCGGTCTACACCGCGCAGGGCTTGCAGCTCCTGCGCCCGATCGACTGGCTGGTCATGGGCGGCTGGGTCGCCCTCGGCCGGCCCGCCGCGCCCGGCACGCTGCTCCAGGTCTCCCAGACCACCCCCGGCCAGTTCCGCGCCCAGTTCGAACCCGCCACGAAGGTCGAGCAGTTCCTGATCAAGAACGACGACTTCTTCGACGACCTGCGCGCGCTGCTTGCAAAAAAAGACAAGGACGCGGAGAAGCGCAAGAAGCGGGGGGAGAAGAAGCAGGCGCAGACGCTGCTGGCGGCGGGGGAGCTGGAGCGGCTGGAGAAGGGGCCGGGGGGCGATGCGCCGCTCGACCGGCTGCGGCTCCTGGAGGAGGGATCGGCGCGGCTCAAGACCACGGTGCTGCGTGTGGGCTTCGGGCGTGAGGTCTTCTCCTACCTCGGCTACGACTGGAGCTATCCGTTCTGGAAGGAGGCGGCGGTGGTGAATTTCGCGGACAGCTACATGGCGACGCTGAATCTGCTGGTGCCGTCGGGGCACGCGCGGGGCACCTGAAACTCGCAGCCGGACGAGCTTCAGGTTGAGGCTCCGCTGCCCACGGAACCGCCGAACCGGCGGGAGCGGCCGCCCGAGCGCCAGCCGCCGCCGCAGCCGCCGCAGCCGCCCGAGGAGGGGCTGGACGCGCCGGTGGAGAGCGGGAAGTAGGCGCTACCCCGACCCCATCAGCCCCGCGAGCGCCTGGTCCAGATCATCGAGCGTCACGTGGCGCTTCGCCACCAGGATTTCGCCGAGCGGCCAGGCGACTCCCGCTTCCGCCATGCGCCGCTGCGCCTCCAGGCAATCCTGCAGATCCTCCATGCGCAGGCGCCCGCGCCGCACCAATTCCTCCCCGAGGCGCTCTTCGCCCCCCGCCGCCTCTTCCCCCGCGGCGGGCGCCGCCGCCGGGGCCGCGGGCGCCGCATCGGGTGTTTCCTGGGGAGGCGGCGCGGCCGCGGCCGGCGGCAGGCTGCGCGCCAGCTCGGCCACGATCTCGTCGATGGCCTCGGTCGGAATCAGCCGCCGCACCAGGAAGAACTGCGCGATCGGCGCATAGTGCCCCTGGCGGCGGATGAACTGCACCTGGATCGAAAGCGTCTCCTGGGCCGCGCGCGGCGCGAGCCCGTAGTCGCGGATCGCGCGGGTGACGAATTGCAGATCGGCGGCGACCGGCGCCGGGCCCGCCGGCGCCGGCAAACCGCAGATCGGCGCCGCGAGGCCCAGGAGCAGGTCCCGCACCTCCGGCAACAGCAAGCCGGCGTGCACCAGGAGATCGGTCACGCCCGCGCCCGCCCGCTCCCCCTCCGGACCGACCAGCGCGTCCACGGTCCGATCCACGACTTCCGCGTCCACCAGTCCGTGGTCGCCCGCCAGCCAGGCGGCCCGCAGGTCCTGATCGGTCGAGCCGGAAAACGGCTCGATCGCCCGGCTCGGAACCGGCTGCTCGCGGGCGACGCCGATCGCCGCGTACACCTGCCGGACCGTCGCGTGGTTCATCGCGCCGACGACCAGGGCAATCCACGGCATGTCGGGGAGCTGCCGCAGCCGACGGACGTTGTCCGCCACGGCTTTGAGCTTGCGCGCGGCGACGGCGTCGAGCAGCCCGAGGCGCTGCGCCGTCTGCAGGAAGTGTTCGTCGAACCCGAGCCGCAGGCCGCCGGACGCCGCGGGGGCAGGGGCGGGTACGCCCGCGCCGGTCCCCGCTCCGGGGGAAGCACCCGCGCCGACGGGCGGCGGCGCCGCCACCACCACCAATCGGGACGTGCCGGGCAGCGGCTGCGCCACGCGCGGGTCCGCGGCTTCGGCGTCCGCGTCCTCCGCGTCGAGGACCGCTCCGCGGGGGCTCGGATCCAGCGGATCCCGTAGGCGGAAGCTCAGGAAGATCTGCGCGCGGTCGTGGACGCGGGCCAACGCCTGCACCACCATCAAGCCCGGGAAGCGCCCGGTATCCAGCAGCTTGGCCTCGACCAGGACATCGAAGAGCGTCCCGGCGCTCTGCTGGAAGCCGCCGCGAAACCGGTGCGTCTTGCGCGCGGTCTCAAGCTGCTTGTCGGAGAGGTGGCCGTGCTCGACGAGGTACTGGGCGAGAAAGTCCTCTTCCGATGCCTCAGCCATCGCGCGCGCGCGCGCCGTGAGCTCGACGAGAGTGCGCGTGATCAGCTTCCTTTGGGCGACCAGCCAGGGGCCCAGGGGGGGCGCTGAACCACGCGCCTCCTCCTGCATGAACTCGCGCAACGCGGCGCGCACCTGCGCGCGGGTGAACCCGCCGTACGCGCCGACCGCCTTGGCCAGCCAGAGATCCTCCAGCGTGGGCATAGGGTATCCCCCCAAGTCCTGCATCGGGACGCGGCCTCGCTTGCCCGGGCGCGCGCCCCTACCGTGCCGACCTGAATTGTCCGCCATGCCGACCCGGCGCGTCAAGCCCTTTCGCGGGGGATGGGGGGG
>JACRIP010000440.1 GCA_016220045.1 Planctomycetota bacterium | reverse complement strand
TTTTGGCGTAGACAGGACACTAGACCGCGCCTTCGCCCTCCTCCGCCCCCCCGATGCGCAGCGCACGCTCCAGGGGAAGCACGTAGATCTTTCCGTCCCCGCGATGGCCGGTGTGGGCCGCGTCGTGCACGGCGCGCACCACCCGGTCCAGCAGACGGTCGGGGACCATCACCTCGACTCGGACCTTCGCGACGGTTCCCAGCAGATCCTCCTCCGTCACGTCCGCCGCCCCCGCCGCCCGTCCCCGGCCGAAACCGCGCACCTCCGTGAAGGTCGCCCCCGAGAGCCCCTGCACCTCGTGCAGCGCCGTCACGACCTTGTGCGCCATGAACGGCTGCACAAAGGCCACGATCATCTTCATGGCCGGAACTCCTCGGTTGAAATCAGGGCACCACCGTACCGCGCAAAACACGGCGCACTCCGTGAGCGCGCTCTTGCTCGGCTCTCCGCGGAGGGCCGTCGCTACGCGAGCGGGGCAGCTCCCGCCCCGCCGGCCGGGTCGATCGCCGGCGTCCCGCCGGTCGCCGCGAGTCCGCTCGGCGCCACCGCCTCCAGCTCGTCGATCCGATGGAATACCCGGTAGAGCACCGGCAGGACCAGGAGCGTCAAGAGCGTCGAGGAGAGGATTCCCCCGATCACGACCGTGGCCAGCGGACGCTGGACTTCGGCCCCGGTCCCGAGCGCGATCGCCATCGGCAGGAACCCGACCGACGCGACGAGGGCCGTCATGAGCACCGGGCGGAGGCGGGCGGCCGCGCCGCGGCGAATGGCGTCGTCGATGGTCGCGCCCTGCTGCCGCAGCTCCCGGATGAACGAGATCAGTACGAGACCGTTCAGGACCGCCACCCCGGAGAGCGCAATGAAACCCACCCCGGCGGAAATCGACAGGGGGATGTCCCGGAGCCAGAGGGCCGCGACTCCACCCGTGAGCGCCATCGGCACCCCGGTGAAAATCAGGAAGGCGTCCTTCAGGTCGCCGAAGGTCGCGAAGAGCAGGCCGAAAATGAGCAGCAGCGCGAGCGGAACGACGAGCTGGAGACGCTTCGTCGCCGACTGCATCTGCTCGAACTGCCCGCCCCACGTGAGCCAGTAGCCGGCGGGAAGCTCGACGTTCTGGCGGATCACGCCCTGGGCGGCGGCGACGAAGGAGCCGATGTCGCGTCCGCGCACGTTCGCGGTGACGACGACGTGGCGCTTGCCGTTCTCCCGGCTGATCTGGTTCGGCCCCGGGGCGAGGTTGAAGTCGGCCACCGCGCCGAGCGGGATGAAGCCGATTTGCGCCTCGTCGCCCCCGACGCGCCCGCCGGCCGGTCCGTTCCCGCCCGCGCCCGCACTCGCGCCCGCGCCGCCCGGCAGCAGCAGCGGGATTCGCTTCATCCGCTCGACGTCCCCGCGCAGCCGGTCCGGCAGCCGCACCGTGATCTCGAACCGGCGGTCGCCTTCGAAGACTTCGCCGACCGACTTCCCGCCGATCGCGATCTCGATCACCTCCTGCACGTCCGACACGTTCAGGCCGTAGCGGGCCATCTTGCGGCGGTCCAGGTCGATGGTCAGGATGGGGAGCCCCGTGGTCGCTTCCATTTTGACGTCGGAGGCGCCCGGGACCGTTTCGAGTTGCGCTTCGATGCGTTTGCCCGTCGCCTCCAGCTCCGCCATGTCGTCCCCGAAGACCTTCACCGCCACGTCGCTGCGGATGCCGGCGATGAGCTCGTTGAAGCGCATCTGGATGGGCTGGATGAATTCGTAGTTGGTCCCCGGCACCCGGCGCAGCTCCTCCTCCATGTGGCGGACGAGGTCCGCCTTGGGGCGCAGCGGGTCAGGCCATTGCGACCGGGGCTTCATCATGACGTAGATGTCCGCCACGCTCGGGGGCATGGGGTCGGTCGCGATCTCCGCCGTCCCGATCTTGGCGAAGACGTAGTCCACCTCAGGGATTTCCTTGATCTTTTGCTCGAGCACATTCTGCATGTCGATCGCCTGGCTCAGGCTCGTTCCCGGGATGCGCAGTCCGTGTACGAGCATGTCCCCTTCGTCGAGACTCGGCAGGAACTCGCTGCCCATGCGGCCGGCCAGGAGCACGCTGCCCGCGATGAGCAGGCAGGCGGCCAGCAGGACCAGCGACTTGACGCGCAGCGCCAGGCCGAGGGCCGGGACGTACAGCCGCTTCATCGCCCGCAGCAGGAGGTTCTCCTGCTCCGCCACGCGCCCGGTGATGAAGAGCGCGACCGCCGCGGGAATGAAGGTCAGGGACAGGACCATCGCGCCGAAGAGCGCGCCCAGGACCGTGAAGGCCATCGGCCGAAACATCTTGCCTTCGATCCCGATCAGGGTCAGGATCGGCAGGTAAACGATCATGATGATCAAGCTGCCGAACACCGTGGGCTTGCGGACTTCCTTGGCGGCCTCGAAAACGACCTCGAAGCGTTCGGTACGGCGGAGGACGCGGCCCTTCTGGTGCTGCTCCTCCGCGAGCCGGCGGATGCAGTTCTCCACCATGACGACCGCGCCGTCGACGATGATCCCGAAGTCGAGCGCGCCGAGGCTCAGGAGATTCCCGCTCACCTTGTTGGCGACCATGCCGGAGACGGTGAAGAGCATCGACAGGGGAATGACGAGCGCCGTGAGCAGCGCGGCCCGGAAATTTCCGAGGAGCAGGAAGAGGATTGCGACGACCAGGGCCGCGCCTTCGAGGAGGTTGTTGCGCACGGTCTCGATCGTGGCGTTGACGAGGTTGGTGCGGTCGTAGACGGTCTTGGCGACGATGCCCTCGGGCAAGGTCCGGTTGACCTCCGCCATTTTTTCGGCGACCCGCCGGGAGACCGTCCGGCTGTTTTCGCCCATGAGCATGAAGACGGTGCCGAGCACGACCTCGCGCCCGTTTTCGGTCGCGGCACCGGTGCGGAGTTCCTTCCCCAGCAGGACCTCCGCCACGTCTCTCACGTAGATGGCGACCCCATGACGGTTGCCGATGACGATCTCCCGGATTTCCTCCAGGTTGCGCACCTGCCCCGGGGCCCGGATCAGGTACTGTTCGCCGCTCTTCTCGATGTACCCGGCCCCGACGTTCGAGTTGTTCTTCGCCAGGGCGCCGACGACGTCCTGGAAGGTGAGGCCGTAGGCGATGAGCCGGGCGGGATCGGGCGTTACATGGAACTGCTTGACGTAGCCGCCGATGGTGTTGACGTCGGCCACGCCGGGCACGTTGCGGAGCTGGGGGCGGATGATCCAGTCCTGGATGGTGCGGAGGTCCATGGGCGTGTACGGCGTGCCGTCGGCCTGCAAGGCGCCGGCTTCCGGTTCCACGGTCCAGAGGAAGATCTCGCCCAGGCCGGTGGCGATCGGCCCCATGGCCGGCTCGATGCCGGGCGGCAGCTTGCCCTTGACCTCCTGGATGCGTTCGTTGAGGAGCTGCCGGGCAAAGTAGATGTCGGTGCCGTCGTGCAGCACCACCGTGACCTGGGAGAGGCCGTAGCGGGAAATGGAGCGCGTGTGATCGAGCGCGGGGAGGCCCGCCATGGCGGTCTCGACCGGGAAGGTGATGCGCTGCTCCACCTCCAGCGGCGAAAACCCGGGCGCTTCCGTGTTGATCTGGACCTGGACGTTGGTGATGTCCGGGACCGCGTCGATCGGCAAGCGCTGGAAGCTGTACACCCCGACCAGGGAGAGTCCCAACGCCCCGAGGAGCACGAACCACCGATTCCGGATGGAGAAGGCCAGTATTCGTTCGAGCATAGGTCTCCCGTGACGCAATCGTGGAAACGGCGGTTTTCTCTCATCGATCGCCCGCTCGCGACACCGCTAGGGCGATCCCTGGACTCGTGGTCGACGGCCACCCGGCACGACAACGCTCCTCGCGATCGGCGTGGTCGGGCTAGTGTCCCGTCAACGTCGTTGCTTGGGGTCGTTCAATACGTGGCCCCTCGGGGCGCCTCACGAGGCGCCCCTACGCCGACCGGAAGAATCGATGTTGACAGGACACTAGTGATCGTGCGTCGCCCCGGACTTCAGGATGTCCGCCTTGATGAGAAAGCTGTTCTTCGCGACGTACTTCATGCCCGCCGGCAGGCCGCCGAGCACTTCCACCCATTGTTCGTCGCGGCGACCCAGCTCCAGGGGGCAGGCCTCGAACAGGTTCCCCTCCTGGAGGAAAACCACCTCCCAGTCCCGGAGTTGCTGGACGGCCTCCGCCGCGACGGCGACCGGGACGGTAAACTCCTCCTGGACGACGAAGACCGTGACGAAGAGGCCGGGGCGCCAGAGTTGGTTCGGGTTGGGCATCAGGACGTGCGCGACGGCCGCCCGGGTCTCCTTCCCGATCATCGGCCCCAGGTACTCCAGCTTCCCCCGGGCTTCGGCGCCCAGGGCCTCCGACTTCACCGTGACCTCCTGGCCGGTGCGGACAGATCTAAGGTCATTATCGTAGATCGTCACCTTGGCCAGGACCGTCCCCAGGTCGGCAATCGTGAAGAGGTCGGCATCGTCCTTCACGGCCGCGCCCACGGCGACGCGCTTCTCGATCACGACCCCGTCCTGGGGCGCGCGAATCTCGTGACGGGCCAGGTTCTGTTCGCTGTTCGCGAGCAGGCCCTTCAGCTCCGCGTCCGTCACCCCGAGCGCCTTCAACCACTGCTCGGCGCCGCGGGCGGCCAGCCTGTCCTCCTCCAGGGCCTGCCGGCGGGCGAGGTAGTCCTCCTCCGGCGAGACCTTCTTCTTCCACAGAGCCTCCTCCCGCTCGAAGGCCGCCGACGAGAACTCGAGCTTCTGGACCGCCTGGACGAACTCCAGATTCGAGCTCGCCAGCTCCCGGCTTTCCAGTACGGCTAGGGTCTCCCCCTTGGCTACCTTGTCCCCCAGGTTCTTCCGGATCTCCGTGACCACCCCGTCGAAGCGCGGCACG
The DNA here is from genome assembly GCA_016220045.1 of Planctomycetota bacterium. Lineage (GTDB taxonomy): Bacteria > Planctomycetota > MHYJ01 > WSZJ01 > JACPWG01 > JACRIP01. Next base: position 8,087 of record JACRIP010000440.1, on the reverse strand, counting down.
ATGTGCGCCACCCGGTCGGGGTTGAGCGCGATCTCGCCGGGCAGCTCCAGGATCCTGCGGATCTGGGCCGGCCCCGCCTCCGCGATCTCGACGCCCGCGACCTTGCGGGCCTCGGGATCCACTTCGACGCGCGCCTCGTACTGCGAGTACTCCAGCAGGTGCTTTCGCCCTTGCCGTTCGGCGGTCGCCTGGACCGCGAAGGAATGCGGCTCGTAGATCTCCTGGTCCCCGAGCAGATAGTCGTTCACCGGCGTGAAGCGGATCGTGTCCACGCGGCCGGCCAGCCGGCGCACCTCGATCGTGAGCTTCAGCCCCGCCGGGTCCAGGGGCTTCCTGGCTTCGTAGGCGTAGACGCGGAATTCGGGCGGTACGCCCCGCTCGAAGATGGTGACCTCGAGCGCGAACTCCCCGTCCGCGAGCCAGCGTCCTCCGTGGGGACCCTTGACCGGTCCGGCCACGGGCCCCGCGGCCTCCGGCGTGGGAGTGCGCGTGCCGATTTTCTCCAGCCACTCGCAGGCGGAGAAGAGCGGCAGGAAGAGCGCGCAGAGCAGCAGCCTGACCAGGCTCAGCATCCGGTATTTCATGGGGAGAGATCTCCGGTGGAACCTACTTGACGGAATCAATGCGTTCGCCGATCAGCCGCTCCACGTCCACGACCGCCTTGTGGTAGTCCGTGACGGCCCGCAGGTACTGGGAACGGACCTCCAGCAGCGCGCGCTGGGAATCGAGGACGTCGAGGAGGCCGAATTTCCCCAGGCGATAGCCGTCGCTGACGGCATCGAAGGCGCTCTCGGCCGCGGGCAGCACCGTGGCGCGCAGGGCCACAACCTCCGAGTAGGCGGTGGAGAGCATCCGATGGCTCTGGATCAGCTCGAGACCGACACGGACTTCCGCCGCACGCAGCTCCTCCCGGGAGCGGGAGATCTCGTAGCGCGCGCCCTGGATGGCCCCCTGATTGCGATCGAAAAGGGGCAGCGGCACCGACAGGCCGAGCAGGAGCGTGTCGACATCGCTCCCGTCGCGCACCAGATAGCGCGTCCAACCCGCATCCGCCGTCACGTCCGGAACCGCCGCGGCCGCCGCCGCTTCGACCGCCGCTTTCCGCAGCGTCACGCTCGCCGCCAGGCGGAGCAGCGTCGGATTCTGCGCCAGGCGTGCCGCTAGGCGTTCCAGCGCGGGAACCGCGGCGACCGTGTCGAGGTCGCCCACGGCGATCTGGAAGCGAGGATTCGTGCTCCCCCAGGTCGCCGAGAGCGCCTTGCGCGCGGCCTCCAAGTCCTGACGTGCGCGCGCCACCTCGATCTGGGCCCGCGCGAGCACGACGCCCGCCTTGGTCTCCTCTACGGTAGAGACCTTGCCCGCCTTCACGCGCTCCGAAACCGTGGCGGCATTCTGCTCCGCCAGCCGCACCATCCCTTCGAGCAGTGCCACTCGGCGCTGGGCGCCGAGCACCTCGATGAAAAATTGCGCGGTTCGGCTCAGCAGTTCGATGCGCCCGATTTCGTAGTCCCAGCCGGCGATTTGCCGCTCCTGCTCCGCGACTTCGACCCGACTCGCGCGCTTGCCCCCCAGCTCGATCACCGAGCTCACCTGGAGAGTGGTTTGAATGCCTCCGGTGACCTCTTCCTCCGTTCGCCCCGTGGCGAGGTTCTCCCCGCTCACGCCCAGGCTCGGGTTAGGAAGCAGGCCGGCCTGGAGGACCCGCGCTTCACGGGCGCGCACCTCCCAGGCGAAGGCCGCCAGGTCGGGACCCTGGAGGAGCGCCAGCGCGATCGCCGCGCGGAGGGTCAGTTCGCCCTCGGGCTCCGCCGACGTGCGCGGGGCGTGGGGATCTCCCGCCGCGTCGGCCGGGCGATAGGCCGGAAGGTCGCGGGCGAGAGGGCGGGGCTCCGGCCAGGCGGTGTTGACGGGCGGCGCGGTGCATCCGGCGAAGCCGAGCAGGAGGCCAAGCAGCAGGCCGGTAACGGGGCCGGGAACGAGGGCGCGCGGGCAGGACGCGGAACTCTTGAATGGCACCGGCAGTCTCCAAGCAGAAACCGGTCGACGAGGACGCAGAGATCGGGCGTGCGTCGAGGAGCGGATGAAGCGGATGCAGCGGGGGGAGAGCCCGCCCGAGCGAGACCGGTCTTCAGGAGAGGTGGGGCGCCGGAAGCGCGGTCGTGGGTCGGGGGGCTAGAGGTGCGGCGGGGCGCGGCAGGGGGGCGGTGCCGTCGCGGGCGAGCCGGGCGATGGCTCGCGGGGCGGAGGGAGGAGGGGTGTCCAGCGGCCCGGAGCCACGGGTGAAGCGGGCGCCGTTACGAATGCGAGGTGGACGTCCGAGGAGAGCAGCTTGGCCGACCGTGGCGCGGCGACTTCGAGCTGGTGATCGGCCACGTCGTGATCGTCGTGGGGCGCGCCCCGGTCGGTGTGCGCTCCCTCATGCTCCGCGGCCGGGTCGTGATGATCGAGAATGACATGCGCCGGCCCGGCCATGAAGGCAAGGAGGCAGACCAGCGTCAGCGCCAACGACCACGTGCGGCGAGGGCTTCGCGAGGGCAACGCAGCCGCCCCGTTCCTGGAAGGGGAGGTGCTGCTGCCCTCCGGAGCGGATGCCCCGGAGACGCGGATTCGTCGTCGGGTCGAAGTACGGTCGAGAGTCATGCTGCACTTTGCAAACGGTCGTTGCGTTCGCGCGTTTGGGAGGCGGCGAACCCTAGCACACGCTCGTACGGAACGCAAGGAAGAACTCTCCGGAGGGCGCATGTCCGATCTTGCGCAGGCGGTGGCGGTCGGCCCCGAGCTGCGTCGGAGGTAGACGCGGGCGAGGCCTGCATCCTGACATTTCGCTTGCGGTGGGGCGCCCGCGAGTGCTACGATCCCGGTCATCCATCGGGCACCGCGAGGCGCAGGGTTTCCGTCCCTCCCGGAAGGCCCGATAATCACCTGCCGAAACCCCGGGTAGCGCGGCTGCTCCCATCTGCTGCGATGAGGTCTCACCATGAACGGGTGGCTCCGAGTCGGTTGGATTCTGCCGGTCGCTGGCGCGCTCTGCCTGGCGGCGGGCCGCCCCGCGGGCGCCGATCCGGCCTGGACGCCGGCCGGCGACTACGTCCTGCAGGCGCGCGTGGGCGCCACGAAATCGGTCGGCTCGCTGCGCGTCGTGCCGGTCAGCGGCGGCTACCGGGTGTTCCGTACGGTCACCACCTCGGGCACCTCCCTGACCATGGTCGGGCGCGGTGACTTGTCGGGCGCCAATCTGCGCGTGACCTTCGGCCGCCCCTCGGAGCAGCCGACCTGGGAAGACCCGGCGCTCGAGGGCGCGAGCGCGGGCTCGATCACCGTCACCTACGTGTTCGACGCGAAGGGGAAGGTCTTCGGCCGGCTCGTGAATCCGCAGCGCATCGGCGGCTGGGCCGCGGCGAACGATGCCGGCATGCGCTCCCTGACCGCCCTGAGCAATCCGAATCCGTACTCCACCGAATTCGGCCGCCGCTCCCTGGGGCCGGATTTCATCGTCGAACGCGGACAGCTTTCCTTCGACGCGGAAGGCACCGAGGGCGGGCTCTTCCATTCGCGGCGCGCGCACCTGCCGCCGGGGCTGTCGGGCGTGACCATCGGGCGCGGCTATGACATCGGGCAGCATTCCACGAAGCAGGTGATGGCGGCGCTGCGCGCGGCGGGGCTGAGCGAATCGGACGCGCGGAAGTTCGCCGGGGCCGCGGGACTGCGCGGCGAGGCGGCGCGGACGTGGCTGAAGGCGCATGCCGCCACGCTGCGCGAGATCACGCCGGCCGAGCAGAAGAAGCTGTTCGAAAAGACGTATGCCGAAATGCAGGCGGACGTCATACGGCTCGCGGACGTGGAGGGGCTGGATGAGAAGTTCGCCGATCCGGACCTGAGCGAGACCGACGCGGCAATCCTGGACGTGCTGGTGGATATGCGGTACCGCGGCGATTACACGGGGAAGGCGCGGAAGAAACTGGAGGCGGCGGCAGTCACGGGGGACCTGGTGGGCGTGTGCTCCGTGCTCGAAGATCGCGCACGCTGGAGCAACGTGCCGAAGGACCGGTATCGGCGGCGCATCGCGTACCTGTGCGAGCGCGAGGCGCTGGTGTCCGGCGAGGCGCGGCCGGGGGCGACGCCGGGGCGGTAGGGGGGGGGAGCGACTCGGGGATCGCGCTTGACGGGGCGGGGATCGGTGTCTAGAATCATGGCAGTTCCTCTGGCAGGAGACTGACCATGAGCAATGCGATTCACAACCTGCATGTCCCCCTCCCGGCCCCGATCTACGACGAGTTGCGCGACGCGTCGCGGCGCTCCGGGCGTCCCGCGACCCAGGTCGCGCGCGAAGCGATTGCGCGCTGGCTTGCGGAGGAGCGGCGCGCCCGTGTGCGACGCGAGATCGAGGCCTACGCGCTCGCGGCGTCCGGGACGCCGCATGACCTGGACCCGGCTCTGGAGCGCGCGGCCGCGGAGCAGGTTCTGGGCCATGCCGGGGCGAAGCGGAGGCGCGGAGCATGAGGAGGGGGGAGGCGTACTGGGCGACCTTGGAGCCCAGGTCCGGTTCAGAGCAGCGGGGACGCCGCCCGGTCGTGGTGGTCTCCCACGACGGCTTCAACGTCGCGATCGCCTGGCGGTCGGTCATCGTGGTTCCGCTGTCTACGTCGATCCGGCAGGCCGCGCGGGGGCCGACGGCAGTGCCGCTCCCTGCCGGGGCGGGCGGGCTGCCGGGCGAGTCCATCGCCCTCTGCCATCAGGTGACGACCCTGGACCGATCGAAGCTTGTGGAGCGTATCGGCGCGCTGCCTGCCGGTCTGCTCGCGATGATCGAGAGTGGTCTCAAGGCCGCCATGGACCTGTCCTGACGCGAATCCCCGTCGCGCGGGAATTCCCGTCGCCCGGCGCGGTATCCCTGCCGGCCCCCCGCGTCGCCGGCGTGTCGCCGGCGCTGCGGCGGCACTGCCCACCCGCCCCGTGATCGATCGGGTCCCTGCATACTTCGACAGGAGGCCGACCATGGCTGATCGCGCCGTCGTGCTGCTCGGCGGATTCTCGCTCCTGCTCGTGGTCGGGGGATCTGCCGCCTGGTTCTTCGGGCTCCACCTCCCCGCGGCGCTCCTCGCCTATGCCGCCGCCGGCGTGCCGATGGTGATCGCCGTGCGAACCGGGTTCGCCGACCCCGCCGGGCCGCGGCGCACCGCCATCGGCGCCATGATTGGCGCCTGGCTCGGCCCGGTCGCCGCCTACTGGATCGCCGGCCTCGCCGCGCGTCTCGGGTCGGCCGGCTGGTGGTACGCCGCCTTCTGGTCCACCTGCCTCCTCGGGCTCCTGCTCGGCGCCGCCATCGGCTCAGGCCCGCGCCCGATCCGGTCGCTCGCCTGGGCCGAGCTCACCGGCCTCTTCTGCGGCATGGCCGGCCTCTATTGGAAGGCGCGGCCCGAGGATCTCGCCCGCCGCGCGACCGATTCCTCGTTCCTCGCGCGGACCTTCTGGTGGCTCTACTCCTGGGGCACCCTCGGCATCTGGTGCCTGACGGTCCTTCTGCTGGCGGTCTACCTGTGGCGTACCCGCAACGATCCGGAGTGAGGGATCGGGAATCCCCTGCAGCCCCGGCGGCGGGACGATTTTCTTGCAGCACCTCGCCGCGCCGGGTATAGTGGGCGGCGTCGGCGCGGAGGCGCCGCTCCCGGCGAACCGCTCCGGAGGATCCCCGATGAGTGCCGCCCCCGCCGAAACCAAGCTCTTCACCCTTCACGAAGCGCGCAAGATGCTGCCCCTTGTGCGCTCCATCGTGCGCGACGTGCTCGAAAACTACGCGGCGTGGTTCGAACGCCAGCAGGCCTACCTCCAGCTCAAGGGCCACAAGGACCGCCCGACGCCCGAAGAACTCGCCCGCGGTCGCGCCCTCGACGCCGAAATGTCCGAGATCAAGCACCGCCTCGACAGTGCCGCCACCGAACTCGCCAGCCTGGGCGTCGAGCTCAAGGACTTCGAGACCGGCCTCGTCGACTTCCGCTCCTTGCGCGAGGGCGAGGAGGTCTACCTCTGCTGGAAGTACGGCGAGGACAGCCTCAGCTTCTGGCACCCGCTCGATTCCGGCTTCAAGGGCCGCCGCCCCCTGGGGTCGGAAGCGTAGCCCACCATCCCCCACCCGCCGCACCACCCAGTGGGCCGCACTCGCGCCGTCCCCCGCCCCCGCCGCGCCACCCAGCGCCGCCGCACTCGTACCGTCCCCCTCCCCCGCCGCAGCGGGGGAGGGCCGGGGAGAGGGCATGTCCGCGCCACCCTCGCCTCCCGCACCCGCATCGTCCCCCCCGCCTGCCGAGCCGGACAAAGTCCTTGCCGCTCCTACGCCACCATGCTATTCTCCCGGACTCCATTGGACCCGCCGGACGGCTCTTCCTCTCGGTCCGGTCTCCGCCCCTACGATCCCGCGGCCCCATCCCCGGAGTGCGCGCATGCTCACCGACTTCAAGAACGAGCCGGCCGTCGATTTTTCCCGCGAGGAGAACCGCCGTGCCATGGAAGACGCGCTGGTGCGCGTCGGCGCCGAGCTCGGACGCGAGTACGACCTGGTGATCGGCGGCGATCACGTGCGCACCCACGAGAAGATCCGCTCGCTCAACCCCTCCAACCCCGACGAAGTCGTCGGCTTCACCGCGAAGGGCGACCGCGAACTCGCAGATCGGGCGATCGCCGCAGCGGCCAAGGCGTTCGAGTCCTGGAAGCGCGTCGCGCCCGAGACCCGCGCCCGCTGCCTCTGGAAGGCCGCCGCGATCCTGCGCCGCCGCAAATTCGAGTTCTCCTCCTGGCTGGTCTACGAGGTCGGAAAGTCCTGGGCCGAAGCCGACATGGACACCGCCGAGGCCATCGACTTCCTCGATTTCTACGGCCGCGAAATGGTCCGCCTGGGCGGTGCGCAGCCGCTCACGCGCTATCCCGGCGAGGACAACGAACTCTTCTACGTCCCCCTCGGCGTCGGCGTCGTCATCGCGCCCTGGAACTTCCCGCTCGCGATCCTCTGCGGCATGACCGCCGCCGCCGTAGTGACGGGAAACACCGTGATCATGAAGCCGGCCAGCGTGGCGCCGGTGATCGGCGCGAAGCTCGCCGAGCTCTTCGCCGAAGCCGGCCTGCCGCCGGGCGTCGTGAACTACTTCCCGGCGGGCGGCGGTGCCGTCGGCGACCACCTCGTCGCCCACCCGCGCGTCCGCTTCGTCTCCTTCACCGGCTCGCGCGAGGTCGGGTTGCACATTCACGAGCTGGCGGCGCGCCATGCGCCCGGCCAGCTCTGGCTCAAGCGCGCGGTGCTCGAGATGGGCGGCAAGGACACGATCGTCGCCGATGCCGGGTGCGACCTCGACGAAGCCGCCGCGGGGATCGTCGCCAGCGCGTTCGGCTTCTCCGGCCAGAAGTGTTCCGCCTGCTCGCGCGCGGTGCTGGTGGAGGAGATCTACGACAAGCTCGCCGAGCGCGTCGTCGAGCGGGCGCGCGCGCTGACGGTCGGACCGGTGCGCGACGTCAAGAACTACACCGGCCCGGTCGTCGACGAGGCGCAGCTCAAGAAGGTCCTGGAATACGTGGAGATCGGCAAGAAGGAGGGGAAGCTGCTGTGCGGCGGCGTGCGCGCCGACGGTCCCGGCTACTTCGTCCGCCCGACGGTTTTCGGCGACATCGCGCCCAAGGCCCGTCTCTCCCAGGAGGAGATCTTCGGCCCGGTCCTGGCCCTGCTCCGGGCGAAGGATTTCGACTCGGCGCTGGAGATCGCGAACAACACCGAGTACGGGCTCACCGGCTCGGTCTACTCGAAAGACCGGATGCACTTGGAGCGCGCGCGCCGCGACTTCCACGTGGGCAACCTGTACTTCAACCGCAAGTGCACGGGCGCGCTGGTGGATGTCCACCCCTTCGGCGGCTTTAACATGAGCGGCACCGACTCGAAGGCCGGGGGCCGCGACTATCTCGGGTTGTTCCTGCAGGCGAAGTCGGTCTCGGAGAAGCTCTAGGAAGATGAGGCAGGCAGCAGGCGGCGGCCGTTCGGGCCGTGCGGGCACGCGGGGCGCGGGGGGTGGGCGCGAAACGGCGGCCGGCGCGGCCCTGGCGGCCCT
>JACRIP010000445.1 GCA_016220045.1 Planctomycetota bacterium | reverse complement strand
CTGGGCGAACTACCTCCCGGCCGCGGTGGTCGCCGACTTCGAACGGGAGGCCGGCTGCACCGTGGCCACCCGGGAATTCGCCACCAATGAGGAACTTGAAACGATCCTCCAGGGCGACGCCACCTCCTGGGACGTGGGCTTTCCCAGCGACTACATGGTCGAGAAGCTGGCGCGCGCGGGCAAGTTGCGGGAACTCGAGCGGGGGAAGCTGTCCAATTTCGCGAACCTCGACCCGAACTTCCTCGACCGACCGTTCGACCCCAGGAATCGCCACTCCGTGCCGTTCAACTGGGGCATTGCCGCGATCGGCTATCACCGGAAGAAGGTCTACCCGCCGCCGACGGACTACGACGTGCTCTGGAACCCGCACTATGCGGGCAAGATCGGGCTGATCGACGACATGCGCCAGGTGATCGCGATACCCCTGATCTGGAAGGGCCACCGGGTCGATACGACCCAGGCGGAGCAACTGGCCGAGGCCGGGCGCCTGCTGGCCCAGCTCAAGCCCCAGGTCAAGGTCTTCGCGAAGGAGGACTACGCCGGGTTGCTGTTGCGCGAGGAGGTCCTCCTCTTCTACGGCTACGTGGATGACCTGGTCCGCGCGGCGCGCGAGAATCCGGTGCTCGGGGTCATGATTCCCGAATCCGGGGCGGTCTACTACCAGGACGCGTTGTGCGTGCCGACCGTCTGCGATCAGCCGGAGCTGGCGCATCGCTTCATCAACTACCTGCTGCGGGCGGACGTTTCCGCGCGGATCACGAACACCAACTGGGCCGCGATGCCGAATCTGGCTGCCGAGGCGCTGGTCCGCCCGGACGTCGGGGACGACCCGGTGGTGTACCCGACGCGGGCGGTGCTGCGAAGATGTCAGGCCTTCGCCCTAGACATGCCGAGCCTCCCGCAGTACGAGGGCCTCTGGAAGGATTTCCGCGGCGAGTGACCGGGCCCGGGTGCCCGACGAGAGGAATTGCGGCTGCCGATGAAGCTCCTGCAAATCGTCTTGTGCGTGGCGCTGGTGCTGGGGGTGGCGGGAGGGACCTACCTCCACGTCACGCGCGCGCCGGCGCCGCTCCGGGTGGGCATTCTCACCTCGCAGACCGGAGGGAATGCCGACGCCGCGCGCCCCGTGCTTGACGCGACGATCGCCGCCATCATCACCTTGAATCGGAACGGCGGCCTGCTCGGCGTGGAGATCGTGCCGGTCATGGCCGACGGCGCGTCCGACACCTCGATCTTCGCCCGCGAAGCCGAGCGCCTCCTCCGCGACGAACGGGTCTGCGTGATCTTCGGCGGCGACACCTCTGCCGCCCGCAAGGCCCTGCTCCCGGTGCTGGAGGCCCACGACGGTCTCCTGATGTATCCCATGCCGTACGAGGGGCTCGAGCGCGCTCCGCACGTCGTGTACCTGGGCGCCGCGCCGAATCAGTCGGTGCTGCCCGCGGTCCGCTGGGCGATCGATCGGTTCGGCTCCGGCGCCTTCCTCGTGGGCCAGGAGACCGTGTACTCGCGCGTGGTCGGTGAGCTGCTCAAGGACGAGTTCAAATCGTTGGGAAGCGAAGTCGTCGGCGAGGAGTACCTGCCCGTCGGCAGCGAGGCGATCGACCAGGCCCTGGATGCCATTCGCGCCACCAAGCCGAAATTCGTCTTCAACAGCCTGCACGGGCCCGCGGCGAACAAGCTGTTCTTCGGAGGTCTGCAGCGTGCAGGGTATACGCCTGAAAAGCTCCCGGTGGTCTCGCTCGACCTGCGCGAGAGCGATCTCGCGAAGCTGGACATCGCGCAGGTCGAGGGGCACTACGTCTCCGGCTGCTATTTCCAGAGCGTGGACACGCCGGCGAACGTGAGCTTCGTCGCGAAATACCAGCGACGCTACGGCAAGGAGGCGGTGACGGACGCGGCGGTGGAGGCGGCCTACACGGGCGTGCTGTTGTGGGGGAAGGCGGTGAAGGCGGCCGGCGGCTCGGCACCGGCCGCGGTGCGCGACGCGCTGGTGCAACAGGACATCGACGCGCCGGCCGGGACCACGTTTGTGGACCCGGATTCGCAAGCGGCCTGGCGCATGTGCCGGATCGGCCAGGTCCGGCGGGACGGGCAGGTGGCGATCGTCTGGGCCTCGCGGGATCCGCTGCGGCCCAAGCCCTACCCGCGCGGGCGGTCCGTCCAGCAGTGGCATACGCTGTTGACGACGCTGACCGAGGGCTGGGGCGGGAAGTGGGAGAAAACGGGAGATGCCGGGGCGGCGGAACCGGAGGCGACCGGGGGCGCCGCGGGATCGAGATGACCGGGGGCGCACTTCTTCCCGGCGCGTGAGCGCGAGGAGCTGTCATGTTCCGAAAAGTGGCGTTGGATCGGCTCTCGAGCCCTGAGGGGCTCGAGACGATGATGCAGGTCGTGAATCCCAAGGGGTGGCTCGCCCTGCTGGCCCTGTTGGCCACGGTCGCCGCCTCCGTCGCCTGGGGCTACCTGGATCGCATTCACACGACGGCGCAGGGGAGCGGGATTTTCGTCGCCCGCGATGGGGTGTTCCTGATCGAGGCCTCCGGCAGCGGCACGTTGCGCAAGCTGTTGGTTTCCAAGGAGGAGAACGTCAAGGTCGGCCAGGTGGTCGCCCTGATCTCCCAACCCGACCTGGAGCAGCGCATTCGCCACAGCGACGCGCTCCTGGCCGATCTTCGCCGGAACCGGGGCGCCTCGACGACCATGAGCTCGAAGGACGTGGAGCTGCAACTCCAGGCGATCGCCCAGAAGCAGGCGCAGGCGCGGACGAACATCGAGGCGCTCACCAAGCGCGTCGAATGGCTGAAGGAGCGGGTGACGGCGAACGAGGAGGCGGTGCGCCAGGGCATCGCGACCGGCGATTCCCTCCAGAACGCGATCCAGCAGCTCGCGCAGACCGAGGCGGAGATCACCACCGCGCGCGTGTCGCTGGAGGAGCTCGCGGCCCAGGGGGTGTCGCTGCAGAACCAGCAGCAGCGGTCCACCTTCCAGCTCGATCGGGAGATCCAGGAGGCCGAGCGCGCCGGCGAGCTGCTGAAGGCGCAACTGGATCGCGAAGGGCAGGTGCGCTCTCCCTACGCGGGGCGCGTCGTGGAGGTGGTGACGGACGAGGGCCAGCTCGTCGCGCCGGGCAGGGCGATCCTGTCCATCGAGCTGAAGGATCAGCCCCTGGTCGTGCTCGGGTTCATCCGCGGCGAGGGTCAGAAGCTCCGGCCGGGCATGAAGGCCCTGGTCCTGCCCGCCAACGTGCGGGCCGAGGACTATGGCTTCATGCTTGGCCAAGTCTATACCGTATCGGAGTACCCGATCACGCCGCAAGGGGCGCTGGTCATCCTGAAGAACGCGGAGCTGGCGCAGAGCCTGGTGGGCACGGGGAATCCGTACCTGGTCCGGATCGCGCCGCTCGAGAGCGAGACGACGGCGAGCGGGTACGAGTGGACGGGCCGCAAGGGGCCGCCGTTCCCGATCGGCACCGGCACGGTCTGCTCGGTCCAGGTCATCACCGAGACCCGCCGGCCGATTTCGCTGGTCATCCCCACGGTGGGAGGCGGCGGTGAGCGCTGAGGCGACCAAGACCCGTCCCGATCGGCGCAGCCGCAAGCGCACGCCGACCCTGCTCCAGATGGAGGCGGTCGAGTGCGGCGCCGCGTCCCTCGGCATCATCCTCGGCTACTACAACCGCATCGTGCCGCTCGAGGAGCTGCGCGTGGCGTGCGGCGTCTCGCGCGACGGCTCCACCGCCACCAACGTGCTCAAGGCCGCCCGCGGCTACGGCCTCGTCGCCAAGGGCTACAAGAAAGAGCTCCCCGACCTCGACTCCCTGCGCATGCCCGCCGTCCTGTACTGGGGCTTCAACCACTTCCTGGTCGTCGAGGGCTTCGGCCGCAACAAGGTCTGGTTGAACGACCCGGCGACCGGCCCCCGCACGATCGACTACGAGGAGCTGGATCGACAGTACACCGGCGTCGCGCTCGCCTTCGAGCCGGGGCCGGAATTCAAGACCGGGGGCGAGAAACCCAGCATCGCCGGCGCCCTGCGCGCCCGGCTTCGCGGTTCCGAAACGACCGTGCTCTTCATCCTGCTCGCCGGCGTGGCCCTGGTCATCCCGGGGCTCGTCATCCCCGTTTTCACCAAGGTCTTCGTCGACGACATCCTCCTTGCCGGCCGCAGCGCGTGGTTCGTCCCGCTGCTCGTCGCCATGGGCCTGACCGCCACCCTCCGCGCCTTCCTCTCCATCCTGCAACGGCGGTATCTGATCCGCCTGGACACCAAGCTCCGCGTGGTCGGCAGCGGCCAGTACCTCTGGCATGTCTTGCGCCTGCCGGTGGAGTTCTTCACCCAGCGCTCCCCCGGCGACATCAGCGCGCGCACCAGCACGAACGACGACATCGCCCAGCTCCTCTCCGGGCAGCTCGCCACCACGTCGATCGACGTCGTCACGGCCTGCGCGTTCGCCCTCATGATGCTGGTCTACGATCCCGTTCTCACCCTCGTCGGCATCCTGGCCGTCTTCCTCATCGTCGGCAGCATGCTCCTGGTCAACAGCATCCGCGGCAACGCCAGCGTGCGGGTCTCGATGGACCGCGGCAAGGTCATGAGCGCCACCATGAACGGCATCGCGGCGATCGAGACCCTGAAGGCGAGCGGCAGCGAGACCGACCACTTCAGCCGCTGGGGAGGCTACTTCGCCAAGGCCGTCGGCTCCCAGCAGCAGTTTTCCTCCACGACGCAGCGGTTTCTTGCCCTGCCTCCCCTGCTTACCCAGCTCGCGAACCTCGCCGTCCTGGGCCTCGGCGGCTATCGGGTCATGCAGGGGCACCTGAGCCTCGGCTCCCTGCTCGCCTTCCAGTCGCTGATGAGCAGCTTCCTGTATCCGATCTGCAACCTCGCCGAGCTCGGCTCCCTGCTCCAGTCCGCCGGCGGGCAGATGAACATGCTGGACGACGTGCTGCGCTATCGCCTCGATCCCGAGGTCCTCCGTCCCGACGCCGCGCCGCGCAAGCTCGAAGGCTACGTCGAGCTGCGCGACGTCACCTTCGGCTACGCCCGCGTGCAGCCCCCGCTGATCGCCAACTTCTGCCTCTCCCTCAAGCCCGGCATGCGCGTGGCCTTCGTCGGACCCTCCGGCTGCGGCAAATCCACGATCGCCAAGATGATCACCGGGCTCTACCCGCCCTGGTCCGGCGAGGTCCGCTTCGACGGCAAGCCCCGCGCCGAGGTCCCACGCAGCCACCTGACCAGCTCGGTGGCCATCGTGGATCAGGATATTTCCCTATATCAGGGCACGATCCGCGAAAACCTGACGCTCTGGGACTCCACGATCCCGGACGAGCGCATCATCCAGGCGGCGAAGGACGCGTGCATCCACGACGACATCGCGACCCGTCCGGGCGGGTACGACGGCCCGGTCGAGGAAGGCGGGCGGAACTTCAGCGGCGGCCAGCGGCAGCGCCTGGAGATCGCCCGGGCCCTGGTGAACGATCCGCGCATCGTGGTGCTGGACGAAGCCACGAGCGCGCTCGACACGGTGTCGGAGGCGATCATTGACCGGAATCTCCGGTTGCGCGGCTGCACCTGCGTGATCATCGCGCACCGGCTCTCCACCATCCGGGACGCGGACGAGATCGTCGTGCTCGAGCAGGGGGAGGTGATCGAACGCGGCACGCACGAAAGCCTGCTGGCCAACGACAACCTCTACGCGCGCCTGGGGAGGGAGTGACCGGCATGGAAGCGTGGAAAGAGGAAGGGCTCGTCCAGGAAACGGCGGGGAATCGCCCGCTCCTGCTCGAGGACCCGTCCTGCGTCTGGATCGTCGAGACGGGCGAGGTGGACGCGTTCCTGGTGCGGGTCGAGGGCGGGGAGGGACGCGGACCGCGGACGTGGCTGTACAGCGCGGAGCCCGGGGGCGCCTTCCTGGGCGGACGCGCCGGGGCCGGCGGGGCGGAGTACGCGATGCTGGCGGTCGGGCGCAAGGACGCCCGCCTGCGCCGGCTGCCGCTCGCGCGCTTCCGGGAGCTGTCCCGGAACGGCTCGGGACCGGCCGCGGCCCGGGTCATCGAGCGCTATCTCGAGGGCATGGGCGCCGCCGCCGCCCGCCTCGAGCGGATTCGGGTGACAACCCTACTCGAACCGGGCGCTTCGGCCGAGGTCGGGCAGGACGCCCTGGTCGGCCCGCAGCGCGCGGTGGTCTGGGTCGAAGCGCCGGCGGGCAGGGGCTGTTTCGCCGGCCGCCCGGAGCTCGCCCTCGGCGAGGGGACGGGATTCTTCCCCCTCCCGCCGGGCCTGTGGCTTGCCGCCACGGCCGAGGCCGGCCAGCTGGCCGGGCTCGACACGCCGGGCTGGATGGCCCGTGATCGGGAATGGACCGGTCTCGAGTGCTTCCGCAGCCTGGCCTTGCGCTGGACCACGGAGCGGGTCGCAGCCCGGGAGTCCGCGGAACAGGAAAGGCTGCTGCGCAAGGCCGAGCTGAACCTCCAGACGCGCCACGCCGCGATCCGGAAGCTCTCCTCCAGCATGCAGCCGGAGGCCGCGGCGGCTCCGACCGGGGGCGAACCGCTGCTCGCCGCCTGCCGCGTCATCGGGCGCGCGCTGAGGGTCGAGTTGTCGCCGCCGCCGCCGGCCGAGGGAGCGGCCGAGCTCGAAGACCCGCTCGCCGGGATCTGCCGCGTCTCGCGCGTGCGCTACCGGCGAATCCTCCTCGACCCGGGGTGGTGGCGCACCGACGCCGGACCGCTGCTGTGCGCCGACGCCGAGTCCGGCGCTCCGGTAGTCGCCCTACCCACCCGGCCCGGCCGGTACGCATTCGTGGACGCGGAATCCGGGGCCCGCACGCCGGTCGATGCCGCGTCCGCCGCCCGCCTCGCCCCGGACGCCCACACCTTCTACCGGCCCTTCCCCGACCGCAAGCTGACCCCGCTCGACCTGGTGAAGTTCATCCTGCCCAGCATGGGCTTCGACCTGTCCACCGCGCTCTTCATGTCGGTCCTGGCGGGCGGGCTGGCCGTCCTGACGCCGCTCGCGACGGGCGAGCTGGTCGGCGTGGTCCTGCCGGGCGCCGATACGTACCGGCTCGCGGTGCTCCTGGGCGTGCTCGTGGTCGCTGCCT
This sequence comes from Planctomycetota bacterium, assembly GCA_016220045.1. Taxonomy (GTDB): domain Bacteria; phylum Planctomycetota; class MHYJ01; order WSZJ01; family JACPWG01; genus JACRIP01. Next base: position 1,525 of record JACRIP010000445.1, on the reverse strand, counting down.
TCGTCAAGGTCCTCCTCGATCAGGTCAGCGCCTTCGCCTACGTCCGCATCGAATCCCTGAGCGATTCCCTCCTCCAGTCCGCCGTGATGGACCGCCTGCTGCGCCTGCCCGCCACCTTCTTCCGCCAATTCACGGTGGGAGACCTTTCCGAACGCGTGATGGGACCGAGCGCGCTCCGCGAGGTGCTCAGCGGGAGCGTCGCGCCCACCCTGCTCGGCCTCCTGGTCGCCACGCCCAATTTCCTCCTTCTCTTCTGCTTCAGCGCCAGCCTGGCGCTGGTCGCGCTCGCGATCATCGTCGGCACCATGGTGCTGCTCCTGCTCCTGTCCTGGTGGTCGTTGCGCTACCAGACCCCCCTCCAACAGGTCCGGAACAAGCTCGCCGGCGTGGTCTTCGAGATCGTCAACGGCGTCGCCAAGCTCCGCGTGACCGGCGCCGAGGACCGGGCGTTCGCCCGGTGGACAGGCAAGCTGGAAGAGCAGAATCGCCTTGCGGCGGCGGCGCGCGTGCCCGGCGCCGCCATGATGGTGCTCGGGGATCTCCTGGATGTGGTCCCGAGCCTGATCCTCTTCGCGATGATCGGGTTCTCCGCCCGCGAGGGCAGCGGCATCCGCGTGGACCAGGTCGTCCCCTTCCTGGCGGCGTTCGGCGTTTGCCTGGGCGCCGGGATGTCCCTCAGCGGGATCCTCTCCTCGGTCCTCAGCATCGGCCCCCTGCTGGAGATGACCCAGCCGATCCTCTCCGCAACCCCCGAGACGGACGCCTCCCGGCCTCCGGTCGGCCGCCTCTCCGGCGCGATCCAGGCGGATCACCTGTTCTTCCGCTACAAGCCCGGCGGGCCGCTCATCCTCGACGACATCTCCTTCCGCGCCGAACCCGGCCAGTTCCTCGCGTTCGTCGGACCCTCCGGCTCCGGGAAATCGACCGTCATGCGGCAACTGCTGGGCTTTGAAACACCCGAAAGCGGCACCATCCTCTTCGATGCGTACGACACCGCCAAGGTGGACCTGGGCTCGATCCGGCGCCAGCTCGGCGTCGTGCTGCAAAGCACCAACGTCCTGCCCGGCAGCATCTTCGAGAACATCATCGGCTCCTCGCTCCTGACGGTCGATGATGCCTGGGCGGCCGCTGAGATGGCCGGCCTGGCCGACGATGTCCGCAAGATGCCGATGGGCATGCACACCGTGGTCTGCGAGGGCGGCGGCACGCTGTCCGGCGGCCAGCGCCAGCGCATGCTCATCGCCCGCGCGCTCGTGCGCCGGCCGCGCATCCTCCTCTTCGACGAAGCCACCAGCGCGCTCGACAACCGCACCCAGGAGATTGTCAGCAAGAGCCTGGAGGCCATCAATGCCACCCGCATCGTGATCGCCCATCGGCTCTCCACGGTGCGCTACGCCGACTGCATCTATGTGGTGAAGGCCGGCAAGGTCATCGAAAAAGGAACCTACGATGAGTTGGTCGCGGCCAAGGGACTGTTCGCCGACATGGCTGCTCGACAAACGCTCTGAATCGGGGGGGGGGGGGG
>JACRIP010000436.1 GCA_016220045.1 Planctomycetota bacterium | reverse complement strand
TCCAGATTCCGGCGCTTTCGGTCGATAACCTGATATGCGGCCGTGCGGGCCGCCGTGTGTGGCGACTTTTACTGACGACGTGCTGAAGGAACTCCTGATGCGTCGCGCCGCCCTGCTCGGGCTGCTTTTCGCTCTGCCCGTGGCCCTGGTCTCTTGCGCGCCGGCGGCCCCGGTGGAGATGCGGGACCCGCCCTACGTGCGCCTCCCGGAGCCGGCCCCGCCGCAGCACACCGCCCTCATGACCGGACCGGCGGTCGCGGCCTCGCAGGCGGTCTCCAAGGCGAGCCTCTTCCCGGCGCTCCTGCCGATCCGCAAGCAGCTCATCGTGAGCACGCCCTTCCCCTGGCGCTACGTCGTGCTCCACCACAGCGCCACGCCGAACGGGAACGCGTCGGAGTTCGACGCCCAGCACCGGCGCAAGGGCTGGGACGGCCTCGGCTACGACTTCGTGATCGGCAACGGGCACGACAGCGGCGACGGCGAAATCGAGGTCGGCTACCGCTGGCGCGGCCAGCTCCAGGGCGCGCACGCCGGCAATTTCGTCTACAACCGCTACGGCATCGGCATCTGCCTGGTGGGCAACTTCGAGACCGCCGCGCCCTCCGCGCGCCAGATCTCGGCGACCGCCGAACTTCTCGCCTACCTCCTGGTCAAGTTCCGCATCCCGCCGCAGAACGTGACCATGCACCGGACCTTCCGCGACACGGCCTGCCCGGGCAAGCGCTTCCCCTTCAGCCAGCTCGTCGCCGAGGCGCAGCGCATCGCGGCCAAGGCGCGGTAGCGCGGGCAGGCCATGGCCCGACTACCCGACAGCCCGACCATCGTTCAGCGCCGTCCCGGCAGCGGGCGGCTCCCGTTCTACTCGCGCTACACCTACCATTACCACCTGAGAGCCGAACTCCTCAATCACCTCTTCCTCGGGGTGTTCGGACTCTACGAAGCGGTCGCCCGCAAGGCGCTCCACGCCTCCCCGTTCCAGATCACGCTGCTCTCGACCCTCTCGGCGGCCGTGAATCTGCTCGGCGTCTTCTGGTCGGTCGCCATGCGCGGCCGTCCCAAGGCGCCCTTCTTCCTCCTCGCCGCCCTCCTCGGCCGCGGCGCCCTGCTCCTCGTCTTCTTCGTGCACGACCCCTCCGTCTTCGTGCTCCTCGCGTTCTGCGTCTTCATGGCCGACCCGATCTTCACGCCGGCGCAAAACTCCCTCCTCCAGGCCAACTATCCCGACGGCCTGCGCGGCCGGCTCTACGGCGAAGTCTCGGCCTGGGCCAAGATCCTCTTCCTCGGCGCCTCCCTGGGCGCCGGGTTCATCCTCGACCGGTGGCCCGACGCCTGGCGCCCGCTTTTCGCCGGTGCCGCGCTCGCCGGCATCGCCGGGTATTGCCTGTACTCCGTCGTGCGCATCCGCGCCCTCCCGTCCGCCGCCGGCGCGCCCCGGCCCGTAATCGCCCCGCCCTCCCGCAATCCGCTCCGCCTCCTACGTGATGCCGTCCGCGACTTCCTGCGCATCCTGCGCGAACACCCGACGTTCGGCACCTACGAGCGCAACTACTTCGTCTACGGCCTCGCCTTCATGATCCAGCTCCCGGTCGGCGTGCTGCTCCTGGTCGATCATTTCCGGCTCGACTATGCGGAGTTCTCGCTCGCCCGTCAAGTCCTCTTCATGGGAACGGTCGCCCTCGCCTCGCCGCTCGGCGGCCGCCTGCTCGAGCGCTACCAGACGATCCGCGCCTCGGGGATCTTCTTCACGGCGCTCGCGGCCTACCCGCTCACCCTGCTCCTCGCCTGGGAGCTCGAATCCACCGCGCTGGTCTACCTCGGCTATGCGCTCTTCGGGCTGGCCATGGCCGGCGTCGGCGCCTCCTGGAGCCTGGGCGCGATCTACTTCGCCCGCGGGCGCGATTCCTCGGACTTCATGGGCGTGCACGTGACCTGCGTCGGCGTGCGCGGCCTGATCGGGCCGTATCTCGGGTACGCGCTGTACGAGGTCTTCGGGTTCGCCGCCGCCTACGGCGTGGCGGCCGCGCTGTTCCTGCTGGCGGGGTTTCTGATGTTCCGGCTGGCGCGCGCGGAGGACCGGCGGCGCGCCGCGCTGCCGGCGGGCGCGGCGGCGGTGGCCGCGCCCTGAAGCTTCCGCGCGTGGCGACCCGGGGGTGCTGCGGCTATTTCGCCGGGGGCGGGGCGGCGGCGCGCAGTGTGGCGATGCGGTCGAGCGCATCCTGGCGCAGGAAGCCGTTGGGGTTGGCGTTCAGGTATTCCTGGTAGAAGCTTACGGCCTCGGCGGCGCGGCCCATGCGTTCGTAGCAGACCGCGATCGAGAAGAAGAGCCGCCGGAAGTACGGGTGCGCGGAGGCGGCTCGGGTGTAGGCGGTAATCGCCTCCGGGAAGCGCCCGTCGCGCAGATGGAGATCGCCTTCCAGGCGGGCGGCTGCGCCCGCGGTCCACTCGGGGCCGGCCATCACCTCGGGACTGACGACCTCCTGGCTGCCCGGCGGGCGCACCTCGACGGGCGCCGGGCGCGAGGCGGTGCAGCCGGCCGAAAGCAGCGCCGACGCCAGCGACGAGAGCAGGATTCGTGATACGGCGTTCACGGCAGATCTCCTGAAAAGGGGACGGCGCGGGAGGCAGCGCGGATTGCGGCAGGTACCGGTGCTGGACGCGCAACCCCGCGCGCGGGTTCGTTCCGCCTGAAGAGGCTGTCGCAAAAGGCAACGATCCGTGGCCCTTCGGCGCAGGCCGGAAGGCCTGCGCCACAAATGCCGGAGACCTTGCGAACCCTGCTCGAAGTGCTCGAAACCATTGTGGCGCAGGCCTTCCGGCCT
>JACRIP010000441.1 GCA_016220045.1 Planctomycetota bacterium | reverse complement strand
CGGTCCCGCGTGGGCGGAACGGCCACCTCCTCGTTCCCGTCGTCGTCTCTGTGGCTCTGTGTCTCTGTGGTTGCGTTCTCCGTCCGCAGCAGCGGCCCCCCCCCACCCGATCACGCTACCGCACGCGCGTCAGTTCCAGGACGTACGCCCCGCCCGGGCTGGGCGGCGGCGACGTGCAGCCGATCAGGACCAGCCCGTCCTCCGCCACCTCGAGCTCCGCCTCCGCCGCCGACGGGTCGCGCGGATGCGCGCCCGCCTGCCACTCGCGGCCCCGCGGCGGAAACAGGATGAGATGCGGCCGAAACGCCCGCGTGACCAGCCGCACCTTCACCCGCTCCCCGGCGCACGCGGAGAACGCATACCAGTTGAGGCGGTGGCCCTCCGGGTTGGGCAACGCCGCCGCCAGCTCCCCGGTGTGGCGCCCTAGATCGATCGGCCGCGCGAGTTGGCGGACTTCCTCACGGGCGCGGAAACGTTCGGCGGCGGTCGCCAGCCCGGCGCCGCACAGGCGCAGATGTTCCGCAAGTTCGGCATCCGTCCCCGCTGCGGCGAGCGCGCGCGCGTATTCCGCGCGGGCCTCTTCGTACCGGTCCAGCCGCCAGTAGCCCGCCCCCAGCAGCGCGGCGTCCACGCGCGCGCCGGCGCGCCGCGCCCGTTCCAAGAGCCCGATGGCCCAGTCCCACACGCCACGCAAGGCATACCATTCCCCCAGCGTGCGCAACGCCTCCGCATCCTCAGGTCGTTCCTGGAGAGCGACCCGGGCCGCCGCGACCGCGTGCCCGAACCGGCGGTAGCGGGCGGGCGCACCGAAGTCCCAGACCGAGAGCAGGCCGTTGCCGACCGCCATCACGAGGCCCTGGCCGTCGGGAAGAACGGCGAAGTTGCCCGCGCCCGCGTCCACGCGCTGCTGGCAGACTTCCTGCCGGTCCTCCAGGTCCCAGAGCCGGAGGGTCCCGTCGGAGCCGGTGGAGCAGAGCTGCCGGCCGTTGGGCAGGAAGGCGGCTGCCGTGACGCGGTTGGTGTGGCCGAGGAAGGCGTCCACGCCCGCCTCCTCCGCCCCCGGTTCCCAGAGATTCACCCGCGACTCCGCTCCGGTCGTGGCCACGCGTCGGCCGTCCGGCGTCACGGCTAGCCCGTAGACCGCGTTCGCGCAGGGCAGCGTCTTGAGTTCGGCGCCGGTCTCCAGGTCCCAGAGTTTGACCGTAGCATCCTGCGAGGACGAATACGCCCGCCGCTCGTCCGCGAATACGATGTCGGAGATCCAGTGGCCGTGCGCGCGGATCTGCCGGAGCTCCCGTCCGGTCTCCAGGTCCCACAGGATGAGGATGCCGTTCTGTCCGCCGGTGAGCGCGCGCCGGCCGTCGGGTGAGAGCGCGGCCGCGGTCGGCCAGGGGGTCTTCAGGCAGCGCTCCTCCCGTCCGGTCGCGACCTCCCACACCCGCAGCGTGTTGTCGGTGGCCGTGGAAATCGCGCGGCGCCCGTCGCGCGCGAGCGCGACGCCCCAGATGGCCCCGGTGTGGCCCGCGAGCACCCTCAGTTCCTGGCCACCCGCCACGTCCCAGAGCCGGAGCGTGGCGTCCTCCTTCCCCGCCGTAAAGGCGCGCCGCCCGTCCGCGCTCAGGAACACGCGGGGGATGCCGCCGACGTGCCCAGGTAACAACCTGAGGTCCGCATTCTGCGTCAGGTCCCAGATCCGGACCACGCCCGCGTCGTCCACCGCGACCGCCTTCCGTCCGTCCGGGAAGAGCGCGGCCGCGGACCCGGTGCCGTGCCCGTGGATCGTGCGCACCAGGCTGCCATCGGTAAGATCCCCGATCCGTAAGGTCTGGTCGCCGCAGACGCACAGGAAGCGCCGGCGCGCGCCCGGCAGGCAGGCGAGAGAGCCGTTCGGGCTGTTCGGCAGCTCGATGCGGCCCGCCAATCGGCCTTCCGTGAGATCCCAATGGAGCACGACGCCCGTCGCGCCGGTCGTGATCGCCGCGCGTCCGTCGGGCGTGAAGCGGGCGGAGTACATGTAGAGGGCGTGCCCCGGAAGCTCGCGCACGAGCTCCCCGCCGGGCAGGTTCCAGAGCCGCAGGACCGAGTCGGAGCCGCCGGTCAAGGCGCGCTTCCCATCGGGTGACACATCGAGGGCGAAGACGCCCCGCAGCCCTTCGGCCATCGTGGCATCGCCGCGGAGGCGCAGCTCGACCGCCCCGGTTTCGACGTCGCAGACCTCCGCGAAGCCGTCGCGACCGCCGAGGAGGACCTTGCGGCTGTCCGGGGTGAAGACGGCGCGAAGGACGCCGCCCGTGCGTTTGGGGAGGTCCGGCCGCCGCCGTCCGGTCGCGGTCTCCCAGAGGGCCACGGTCCCGTTCGCTCCCCCGACGCAGAGGAGGGCGCCGTCCGGCGACGGGGCCAGGGCCTGCCACTGGTCGCCGGCGGCCGCGAACGCGCGCAGGCGGCAGCCGGTGACGGCATCGCAGAGGACGAGCAGGTCCGGTCCGGCGAGGTAGAGCCGGTTCCCGTCCGGGGCGACGACGACCGTCGTGACGGCGCCCCGCCAGTCCGCGAATTCCGCGATCGGGGGCGGATTGAACCGGTAGGCGCCGGCCAGGCCCCATTCCGCAGGCTCGGTCGGGAGTCCCAGGGCGACGCAGCGGGCGAGCGCCGCAGAGTAGCGCCCGAGCGCGCTGTGCCAGCGTCCGGCGGCGAGGACCGCGTCGGCCTCCCGCACCATCGCCCGGGCCTCTTCCCCCTGGGCGCGGGCCTGCTGGCGCTCGGCGGTGCGCCGGCTCGCTTCGGCGAGGTCGCGGGACTCGAGGGCCGCGTCCGCCGTTCGGCTCAGGGAGAGCATGTAGTATCCGCTGGCGAGGAGCAGGAGCAGGCCGAGGGCGGCGCCGGTGGCCACGGCCGCCCGGTTGCGCCGCGCCCAGCGGACGGTCAGGTCCCACCCCGAGTATTCGGCGGCGCTCAGGCGCCGGCCGGACAGGTAGGCCTCGATATCGGCCTTGAGCGCGAGCACGTCGGGGTAGCGCTGCGCCGGGTCGCACGCCATCGCCTGCAGGACCGCGGCCTCGAGCTCGCGCGGCACCTCCCAGGGGGCCGCGTTGCGTGCGCGCGGGGACGCCAGCCGGCCCTCGGCCACCCGGCGCAGGAGGTCGCGCACGTCCTGGCTGTCGAAGGGGCGGTTGAAGGTCAGCATCTCATACAGGATCGCACCGAGACTATAGACGTCGCTGCGCGCGTCGAGTGCAGCGATCCGGCCGCGCGCCTGTTCCGGCGCCATGTACATCGGCGTGCCGACCACCTGGCCGTCGAGCGTGTGGAGCACGCCGGTGCCGGCGACCGGGCCGGCGACCGGACCGGAGGAGAGACTCAGCCGCTCGCACCCCGCTTCCGCCTGCCCCAGCGCCTTCGCCAGTCCCCAGTCCATCACGAGCACTTCGCCGAACTCGCCGAGCATGATGTTCTCGGGCTTGAGGTCGCGGTGGAGGATGCCGCGCGAGTGGGCGTAGGCCACCGCGTCGCAGACCTTGACGAAGGCCCCGAGGAGCCAGGGCAGGGCCGGTTCGGGAAGCGTCGCGGAGGAGGAGGGGGGAGCGGAGGCGGTGGGTGGTTCGAACCTACCCTCTCCCCCGCCCTCCCCCGCTGCGGCGGGGGAGGGGGAAGCGGCGGGGGGAGCGGAGGCAGTGGGTGGTGCGGACGTCCCCCCGCTCGTGCCCGCGCGCGCTGCGGCGGGGGAGGGGGGCGCGGAGGCGGAGGGTAGTGCGGACCTACCCTCTCCCCGGCCCTCCCCCGCTGCGGCGGGGGAGGGGGAAGTGGCGGGAGTGGCCGTGTCGGCGAATGCGGGGATGTCGCCGCCGGGCGGGAGCGAAGTCCGGCGCAGCCGCACCTTCGACGTGCGCTCGATCAGGTCCGCAAGCACCTCCTTCAGGCTGCGACCGCGCACCCGCTTCATCACCAGGTAGGGTCCCAGCTCCGGGTGATACCCGAGCTGGTGGACCGGGACGATATTCGGGTGTTCGAGCTGGCCGGTGACCTGCGCTTCGGCGTGGAAGCGCGAGCGGATGTTCGCGTCGCCGGGGACGAGAATGGTCTTGATGGCGACTTCGCGGCCGATGGCGGGATCGAGAGCGACCCACACATGGCCCATGCCGCCCCGCCCCAGGGTCTCGCCCGGCTGGTAGGGGAAACCATGTATCGGCGCCGGTCCGGCCTCCGGTACGGACGGGGTCGGACGATGGGTCGGGCGGGCGGGCGCGCGGGGCGCGGTCGGCAGCGGTGCCGCGGAGCAGGCCGCGGCGAGCGTCGCCACGTCGGAGTCGCCGGCGGAGCGGACGTTTGCGGCCGGCGTCCGTTCGGCCGGGGGCACGAAGGTGGGTGTGTTCGCGGGATCGGCGACGGCGGCGGGGGGCGGGGGCGACGGACGCGGGGTCGGGTCGCCGGCGGGGCCACCGGGCGCGGCGAGCTCGCCGAGCAGTTGCTCGAGTTGCGCGGCGCTCAACAGGCCCTCGACGACCAGCCGTCGGCCCGCAGCGGCCGCGGGCGAATCCGCACCCGCTGCTCCCCCCGCGCCCAGCAACCGGCCGGCGGAAGCTCGTTGTTCCGCGGTGAGAAAGCCACGGCGCGTGGCGGCGAGGAGGAGAGCGGCAACCTGGTCCACGGGCGGTTCCGAATGCGGGTAGGGTCTCCTCCTCATCCTCCGGAGGCGACTCGCCCAGGAAGGCGCGGCACGGGCCGGTTCGCGATTATAGGCCTCCCGAAGCGGGCCGTCAACGCATCGAGACCGGTACCTACCCGTACCCCGGACACTCCCGCTCGCGGGGGCCGAATCGCCGTACTCACTTTCTCTCCGCGAGCGGCATCCCGCACGTCGGGCAGGCGCCGGGCTTGTCCGAGACCACATCCGCGTGCATCGGGCAATAGTACGACTTCGCCGCGGGCGCAGCCGGGACGCCGGCCGGCTGGGATCTGGTCGCCGGTTGCGGCGCGACGGGCTTGGGCTCCTCCCGCGTGCAGCTCGCAAGCGCGCAGCCCAGGAACATGGCCAGCGCGAACCGGAACGCAACGGTCTTCTTCAACGGTCGACCTCCGAATTGGACCTTTTTGCGAACCCTTCCCTGGAGAGCTGCGTGTACTATAATCCGGTGAATGGAAGGCGTCAAAAGCTGCCCGAAATCAAGTTCGGTGTCCCATGAGCCGAATTGCCCTTGTTCCCGGGACCACCGCCCGGTAGATTCCGCCTGGAACGTCCAGCTCTGCGATCCCGCCGCGCCCCCTTCATCGGGGGGCGGTTTGTCGGCCCGAACCCTTGAGCCCAGGAGAGCTGATCCGATGGGAACGGAGCCTGCCGATGTCGATCCCGCCCGCGCAGCGGATTGTGCGTCCTGCAAGGACCTGGGAGCGCACGAGTACTCTTCGACTCGCAACGCCTCCGCGGACGACGCCCTCCCGCCCGGCTTCCGGCGGCTGGCCGCGATCGGGCGCGGCGGCATCCTGCGTCGCTGCCCGCGGTGCAACAGCTACTTCAGCTATCGACGCGCGTACGATTCCGATTTGGGAGGCTACGACGAGGAAGCCTGGCTCGACCGCATCGGGAGCGCGGAGGCGCGAGCTTGCCTGCTCGCGTCCGGCGACCTGTCGGCCGACCTGATCGAGGAACTGCGGCGGCTCGGCGTCGCGGACGCGCTTCAGGGAAAGCTCGCCTCCCAGATGGCCGCGCTTCAGGGGGACGACAAGATCGCCAGGCACCACGCGGTCTCCAGCCTCCTCGCGCACTACCTCGGCCAGGGACGATTGGCGGGAGTCGACGAACTGCTCGCCCATCCCTCTCCAGCCGTGCGCCGGGATGTCCTGTATGCGCTGTTTGCCTGCGGCAACCACCTGATCGACCGCTTCGGCCGCATGCTGGCGGACGTCGATCCGGGGGTGAGGAACTATGCGGCGTGGGGCTTGCGCTCTGCGGCGGAAGGGGGGAAAGACGTGTCGGGGGAGGTGGCTCGGCTGGCCGGGGTCGTGGGCGGCGATCCGGATCAGGATGTGCGGCGGCAGGCGGCCGCGGTGCTGGCGGAAGCGGCCGCGCGCGGCGTCGACATTTCCCGCGCCCTGGCTCCGCTCATAAGCGCCCTCACCTCTTCCGCCTGGTCTACGCGCAGCACGGCGGCCGCGGCCCTGGGAGCGGCGGCCGCCCGCGGGTGCGATGTGCGCTCGGCGCTCCCGGCCCTTGAGGCCTGCCTGAGCGACCCGGACGACACCGTGAGGACCCGCGCGGCGGAAGCGCTGCGGCGCGCCGGCCAGGAGGGCACCGCCGGACGCTGATCCTCGGGCAAACTACCGACACGGGCCGGAAGACGGCCGTGACTCACCCCCCTCCCCGCCGTCCTCACCGCACCGCCGCCGAACGCAACAGACCGTCGCTCCACGCCCGATCCGCCTCCGCCAATGCCGGAACCGGTTCCGCGCGATAGTCCAGACTGAGATCGTACGCCGCCCGCTCGTAGAGCCCATGCAGGATTTCCCCGAGCCGTACTTCCGGTTCGGCGTCGCCCCCGCGCAGCGGCAGCGGGAAGAGGGGGATCGCGTCCCGGACGCCAAAACAATAGGCCCGCGCGCGCGGGCGCTTCTCGCCCCGACTCGTCAGGATGCGATAGTCGGATCCGGGTGGGTCGCCGTGGACCGGCATCCGCTCCCCGCCCCGCAGCAGGTCGATTTCGATCAGGTGCGTCAGCGACTCGAGGACCCGCCCGCGTTTCTTGAGGTAGAGCCTGCGCCCGCGACCCGGACGCTTGTTGTCGGGCGAGAGAATCTCGAGTACGGTCACCACCTCGCGATCCCGCGTGTCGACCACGACCAACCGCGTCTCCCGGATGCGATCCGGAACCGGCACCTCCACCTCCACGACGGCCGCCGCACCGGACGCCGGCGCCGCGGGTCCGCCTTGCCCGACCCGCGCTTCGACCGGGGGCTGCACGCCCGGCGATCGAGTCGTCCCTGCGGCAAGGGTGAGGTCCGGTCGGCCGATGAATTCCAGCCCCCCCGGCTCGCTCGAATATGCGCGCTCTTCCAGACGTACGTAATAGCGCGGGCGCAGCGCCGGTCCGAGGCAGTCGCCGATCGCGGCAATCAGTCGATTATGGACGTCCGGCCACAACGCCGGCGACTCGAGGTAGGGGTCCATACCGGGGTAGGGGCTGCGCATGACCGGTCACCTCCGATTCCCGGACCCGCTCGCGTTCCCCCCAGCGGGGTGGGAGAGCGCGGGCGCCGCCTTGAACCGTACTCGATTCTACCGAGCGGGCGGCGCGGTGTCGAGTCCTGGTTCAGAGCGCCGCGCTGCCCCCGCCCCCGCCCCCCGGCAGCGACTTCACCACCATCGCCACGCTCCCCGCCGGCATCCCCTCCACGGCCTTCCCGATCGTCCGGAAGGAGATCTCCACCTCCTGCAGGCGCACGCGCAGGCGCGCCAGCACGTCCCCGCCGCTCTCGCCGGCCACGTCGATCGGGATTTCGCCGTAGGCGTCGTACGGGCGCGGCCGCCGCAGGTCCTCCGTCGCGCCCGAAGCCCGCGCCGCCACGCCCACCACGCCCAGCCCTTCCACGACGTCCGGCGCCAGCCGCCCGGTCCCCTGCAACCGATCGAACACCGCCGGCGACGCCCACACCGCGCCGACCAGCCGGTCGAACTCGCGCCGCGCCTCCTCCAGCTCCCCGACTAGCCCGCGCAGCTCCCCATCCGGCAGATCGAAACGCAGCCCCCCGACCGCCGGGATGACAAGGAGCGAATCCGCGCCACCTTGGCGCGTCCCGGCCCTCGCGTGCAAGGAGAAGTGGGCCGGGGTCAAACGCCACCGCCGGCGACCTCCCCCCCGCCGCCTCGCGCAGCACGCCGGCCGCCGCGCCGGAGGCGAGATCGGCGTTTCGGGCTTGCGTCCATTGCCGGCGCGAGCTATCATTGGGGCCGGACTGAACTGACCACTTGAGGTAACCACCATGGAAACCGTAAGTCTCAAAGAGCTCCGGAGGAGCCTGGGCAGGTTGATCCGCTCTCGGAAGCCCGTCGTCCTGACGAGGCGCGGAAAGCCGGTCGCGCGTCTCCTTCCGATGGAACGCCAACCGACGATCGGGGACGCGCTGTCTCTCGTAGATCGACTCGCCGGCTCCATCACCGATCCCCTCCTTCCTCGCGACGGATCCACCCACCTCGATGACTACATCTACGGACCGGAGCGTCCTGCTCGATAGTTCGGTGCTAATCGCCTACTTGCACAAGCGCGACCAATATCATCGCAGGGCTCGGCGCATCCTCAAACTCCTCATCCGCCGCCGTACCCGGCTGCTGCTCCCCCACGCCGTCATGGGGGAGGTCACCACCTATTTCAAGCGGTTTAGCCTGGAAGGCTGCCGCACCGCCGTCTCCTCCCTGGAGAGTCTGCTCGCCGCGGGCGTTTTTGAAGCCGCCCCGCCGGAGGCGGATGAAACGGCCTCGGCACTGCGCGGCATCTTGGAGCTGCAGGATCCCGGCTTCACCTTCGTCGATGCCCTGCTCGTGGCGATGGCCCGTCAGCGCGGAATAGCCAAGATCCTCTCCTTCGACGGGGCATTCGAGCTTCTCGGCTTCGTCATGCCGAGATAGGATGGCCTGGGAATCTGCGGGTGCCAGGACCGACCTGCCTGGCCGCTCGGCATGGTGTCAACTGATCCCCCTACCTCCCCCCCGCCGCCTCGCGCAGCACGCCGGCCGCCGCGCGCGCCCCCTTCGCGTCCGCCACCTCCGCCGCCGTCTTCCCCTCCGCATCCTGCAGCGTCGGGTCCGCGCCCAGCTTCAGCAGGAGCCGCGTGGTGTCCGCCAGGTTCCGCTCCGCGGCAAGGTGCAGCGGAGTCCGCCCCTGCCCGTCGCGCGCGTTCGCCAATTTCGGCTGCGCCTTCAGACACTCGATGACCCGGGTCATGTCGCCCTGCCCGACCGCGGAAAACACGTCTTCCGGCCGGATCGCCGCCTGCTCCCGCCAATCGAGCACGAAAATCGTCAGCGCCACGCCGGCGATCAGTACGGCCGAGATCCCAAGTCCCAGCAGCACCTGGAACGGGGTCAGTCTCCCGATGAACATGGTGATGCCTGCCTTCCTGCCTGCGTTTCCAGTTGCCTGCATGCCTGCCGGGCCGACGGCCTGACCTGTCCCCCGTAGCCCGAAGGGCGGCGGAGGAAGGCCGGCAACGCACCCGGGACGAAGCCCGCTACGCCCAACCGTCACGCCCCGGCCTTCAGCCCCCATTTGTTGACGAACTCGACGAAATGGCCGAGGTCCTCGACGATCGTCTCCGGCGTGACCGGAACGCCGCCCTTCGGGGTCATGGCCTTGAGCATCGCCTCTGCCTGTTCTACGGTCATCCCCTTCTGTACCTGCTTGAAGATCTCCATCCCCTGGCGCAGCCGCGGCGGCAGGGCGCGCGCCGGCGTCAGGCCCTTCGCCTGCAGGAACTGCGCGACCTGACGATCGAATTCCTTCGTCATCTGCCGCATGCCTTCCTTGATCTTCTGATTGCCCAGCGTCGGCCGGCCGCGCGCCGCGCTCTTCCGGCCCGCCTCCATCCACTCCTTGCCCTTGTGGATGATCGTGGCGCGAATGTCCGCGGGGCGCTTCAGGGTGCCGACGGCCTTCCCCGAAATGATGCCGTTGATCGCGTCCCGACCCGCCTGCGTGTTCGGGTTCAGCCCCGCATTGTACGCCTCCGGGTGCCAGCGGCTCGTGACCACGTGGTCCATCTCCGCCAGCTTCCGCCCCGAAATCGCCCGCAAATGCTGGGCATACGTCTTTTCCACCAGCTTGTGGTGAACGTCCTTCGCGGACTTGAAGAAGCCGTAGCGGCTCTTCACGCCATACTGGAAAACCACGTCCCGGTCGGCGCCGTACTTCAGGAGTTCACCGGGCTTCACGTTCTTCAGGGTCTTCACGTTCCCGCTCACGTTTCGCGCCTTGATCAGAATGTCCTTCGCCGGCACGCCGAGCTTCTTCGCCAGCGCCTCGATCTCCTTCTGGACCTTCGGGTTCTTCATCAGGTCCGCGATCGTGCGCTGGTCCGTGAGCCGCCCCATCGCCCGATGCGTCTTGTCGAGCGCGGCGCGGAAGGCGTTCGAGTACTTCGGCGAGTTCAGGAGCCCCTGCGCCGTCTTGTTGCCCTGCAGGGAGCCGATCAGTCTGCGGTAGGCGTTCTTGTCCCCCGCGGCGCGCGCCTGGGCGATCCGGTGCAGCAGGCTCTCCGCCTGCGCCACGTCCTTCGCCGCCTGTTGCGCCGCCTTCCGCCCCGCCGGGGACTGCAGGAAGCGCTGCCCCTCGGCCCAGACCTTGCCGTACAGCTTCTCCCCGGCCTTGATCCGCGCCTTCCCGAGCACGTCCGACATCGAGTTCAGGGCGCCCTTCAGGCGCGCGGGCGTGAGGCCCAGCTTCCCGGCCAGCTTGCCGATCGTCTTCTCCCCTACCCACAGCGCCTTGTTGCCGATGCCGGCGGCCGCGCCGCGCAGGGTCGGGTTCTTGAACAGGCTGCTGGCCGGACCCGCGAGCGTGAGAATGTGCATCACCGTGTCGAGCTTGCCGAGCTTCTCGCCCGTCAGGGATTCACCCGTTAAGAGCGAGTGCGCGCTGACCGCGATGTTCACGTAGGGAATGGCCGAGGCGATGTCCTGGGTCAGTTGCTGATTGGCCTTCACCGTCTCGAGGGCGGCCTCGGCCGATTCCTTGGCCGCCGTGTCGAACTGCCCGAGGGCGCCCATCCGCGCCTTCAGGCCCTCCGCGATCAGCGCGGAGTTGTTCGAGTGCAGGAGGCGCAGCATGAACGAGTCCGTCGCGCCCGCCAGCTTTTCGCGCCATTCGGCCAGCTCCGCCGGGTTCGGCTTCGCTTTGTAGCCGAACTCGATGCCGAGCGACTGCAGGAAGCTCGGCAGCTCCGCGGGCGAGTCCACCCGGTTGCAGCGGTTCTGCAGGATCTGCCGCAGCTTCTCCAATTGGCTGGTGTCCACGCCCTGCGCCTTGAGCGCGGCGAGGCGCTTCGCGAAGGCCTCCGCGAACTCCTTCGTGCCCGGCTTCGGGATTTTCAGCTTCTTCAGTTCGTCGGGCATTTGGAATTTGGCTTCGATTTCCGGGCGGTTCGTGCAGTACCAGTCGGACTGGCGCTGCTGGACGCCGACGTATCCGCCCGCGTCGCCCAGCGGCGGCAGCGGCGGGAATCCGCCCCCACCGCCCCCACCGCCCCCGTCGCCCGCCGGGCCGCCATCCGCGCCCTGCGGAAGATCCTCTTCCGGCGGCGGCATCTCGTCCCAGGATTCCATGTCCGGGGGTTGGTAGTCCGGGTCGGCGGCGACCTCCGGGTCGGCAAGCTCGGGATCCTCGGTCGTATCTACGTCCGGATCGTTGAGCCATTGCTCCGGGTCGAGTTCTTCGCCGTCCTCGGCGGCGTCGGCCGCCTCGGCCTGATCCATGGCGGCCTCGGCCTCGTCGAGCCCCTCGAGGGCCGCGGGATCCGCGCCCTCGGGCGGCTCCGCACCGTAGTTGCCGTCCTCACCCGGATCGTCGGGAACGTCCGCCGCCTCGGCGCTCGCTTCCGGCGTCGCGACCGGGCCGGCCTCGGTTCCCGGCGCGTCCGGCGCGGCCGCGGCCCCGCCGGTGCTCGCGTCCGCGTCGGCGCGAACCGGGTTGTCGGGTCCGTTCGGATCGACCGGACCGAGCCCCGGGACGTCGAGCGGTTCGGCCTTGCCGCCCGCGCCGGCCGGCGGCGCGCCTGCGGCCTCCTCCTCCTCCGCGGTCGCCTGCTTCGTGCACTCCACCCGGCGCGTCGCGGTCTTGCGCATGCCGAGCTGATCTACGGCCATCACCTCAATGGTGGCCGCGCCGAACGCGAGCGGGAGCGGGATCCTGGCCTGCGTCCCGGCCAGCGCACCCGGCTGCCACGGTCCGCCGTTCACGCGCGCCGCCACCCGAACGACCCCCGCGCCGCACTGGGCGACGACCTCGGCCGCGCGCGCGTCGAGCTTCGCGCCCTCCGCGGGCTCCACGATTTCGACGGTGGGCGCCGGTGCGGTGACGGCGACATTCACGGTCTTCTCGGCGAGGTTGCCGCTCGTGTCCAGCACCCGGACCGTCAGGCGGTGCGCGCCCGGCTGCAGCAACGCCGTACACGCAAACCCGCCGCCCGCGCCGCCCCGCCCGAGGCGGGTCCACAGCCCCTGGTCCACGCGCACGTCGACGCGGGCGACTCCCGCATCGTCCGTGGCCTGCGCCGCGATCTTCACGACCGGCTCCGCGAGGCTCGCCCCCTCGGCCGGCGCGGTCACGGCGAGCGTCGGCTTGACCGTGTCGCCCGCCGCCTTGAACGGCGCGCTGGCCTCGTTGTTGTCCCGATCGGTGTCGGCAGTTTTCTTTTCGGGGTCGAGGACGAGCTTGAGGAGCACGTCCCCGGCCGGGGCCGGGGCGGTGATCTCCAGCGGAACGGAGTCGCTGGACGGGGGCACTTCGGCCAGGGCCGTACGTGCCAATTCGATCTCCTCGCCGCCGGCGCTGAAACGCAGCGCCACCTCGACCTGCCGGGCGGGCCCGGCCCCGAGGTTGCGCAGCGGCACGGTGACGGTGAGCGGCGACCCGCTCTTCGGCTCGCCCACGACGCGCATTTCTTCGGACGAGATCGAAAGGTCGGGCGCGTCGAGGACCAGGCCCGGCGTCGCGCGCACGGCCTGCTCCGCCTCCGCTTGCGATTTCGCCGCGGTGTAGACGCGCGTGCCGGTCAACTTCAGCTTCATCCGGAAGTCGCTGGAGACCACGTAGTGGCCGCCCCGCAGGTGCTTCGACTTGATCCGCACGGCGTTCGGCCCGGGCGAGCCGTCCTCATTGAACCGGAAGGCGGCGGGCGGGATGCGGAAGGTGTAGTTCCCCTCCGGGATCGTGTCCCGCAGCTTGCCTACCACGGCGTCGTTCATCACGATGTCGGCGTCGTGCTTCTCGTAGGCGGAGCGCGCCCAGGGCAGCTTGAAGCCCATCTCCAGGTGCGCGTCGACGAGGTTGGTCTCCTCCCAGCCCTTGGGGCCCTTGAGCGCCGCGAAGTCCACGCAGCCGTCCGGACCGATATCGGCCTGTGCGGAGTCGATCTCGCCGTCGCCGTCGGTGTCGTTGCCGATCCAGCGCGTGCTTTCATAGGGGATATCCACGAACCAGCGATCGATCTTTCCATCGCCGTCCGCGTCCTGGGGGTTGGTCTTCTGCGACCAGTCCACGGACGCCGGGCTCATGTACGCGGCCGCCAGCGCGCGCTCGCGCCGGAGATCATCCGTCTCGGGATCGCCCGACCGCGGCCTGAGATCGACGGCATGGATGCGCTCGCCCTCCTTGAGCGCGACCGTCTGCTCGGACGCTGACACCTGGTTCACGGCCTGCGCGACGACCCGGCCCGCGGCCGACTGGAAGCCCTCGTAGAGGCGCGGGACCATCCGGAACTCCATCGAGGCTCCGGCCGGGAACATCCCGTGGGAAACCGAGGGGTTGATGCCGAGGTCGGTGGAGGCCGAACCCACGGCCAGGTCGGTAAGAGTGTCGCCCGCGTTCTTCAGCACCAGCAACTTGCCGATGCCGCCGGGGAGCTCGCCCTTGGTTTCCCATACGAGCTCCACCCGAGGCAGGCGCACGTCGACCTCGACCTGGGCTTCGTCGGAGATGCCGCTGTCGAGCGCGACCAGCCGGATCGGGAAGGCGACCTTCGGCGCAACGCAGTCCTGGGCGCTGAGGCCGAGCAGGAATTCCCGCTCTTCGCCGGGCGCGAGCTCGAAGGGCGCGCCCGCCGAGCCCTCGCCCACGAACCCGACGAGGAGCTTGCTCGCGTCGGGCGGCGCGCCGCACTCCAGGCGCACGGTCAGCGGTTTCTTGCCATGATTGCGCACGCTCACGCCCAGCTTCTGGTCGTAGTCGCGCGGGATCGTAGCCGCGTAGTTGGTGCGGCCGAAGGCGAGGCCCTTGACGCGGGTGACGGTGCGGATCGGGCCGTCGGCCGCGCCCACGGGCGAGAACTCGTAGGCGACGCCGGGCTCGAGGTCGGCGAGCGAAAGCCGGCGCGCGCGGGCGCTTTCGCCCGGGACGGTCGCGGCCCAGTCGCTCGCGCCGGCCTTGCGGAGGCGCACGGCGGCCGGCCCGAACGAGCGGCCGCGCCACGAGACCGCGACCGCCTGGCCGGTCACCTGGGCGCCGTCGCGCGGCACGAGGTCGAAGAACTCGGAGACCGAGAATTTCCGCTCCAGCGTCGCGTGCTCGCCCTTCCGGTCGGTCGCGGTGACGGCGAGCGTGTGCTCGCCGGGGCCGAGCGTGTCCCACGGCACGGCCAACTCATAGGGTGTTGTCTGGATGGCGCCGACCGGGCGTCCGTCGATCGCGGCGTCGACGCGGGCGATCTTCGCGCCCGAGTAGGAAATGGCCGAGGCGCGGAGGGGCTCGTCGGTTTCGATGACGTCGTTCGGGCGCGGGAAATTGACGAGCAGGTGCACGCCCTTGCGCTCGCGATGGCCCACCGCCTCGACCCAGGTCCGCGCGAGCCCGCGCACGCCGTCGGCGCCCTCCAGGAGCGCCCGCGCGTTGTAGACCCCTTGCGCGGCGTAGCGATATTCGACGGCGCCGCTCGCGGGCAGCTCCAGGTCCGGCCGGCCGTCGCCGTCCGCGTCCAGCAGCGCCCGCACGGCCATCCGGTAGGGTTTCGACTCCTCGCGCCGGAAGCTCACGCGCGTCGGGTCGGTGCGATCGAGCGTGGCCACCAACCGCTCCGCGACGATGGCCTTCCCGGGCGGAGCCACGAGGACGTAGCCGTCCTCCATGCTGCAGTCGTCGTTGTACCACTCGGTCACGTCGAGGAGGAGGCGGGTGGGCCCCTTCACTGCGAATTCCTGGTCGTGATGAGCGCCGGCGTGCACCGCGTACTGGAAGAGCGCCGTATTCGCGAGGGCGTCCGTGCCGGTGACGAAGCGCTGGAACGGGGCTTCGGTGGAGACCACGTATTTTCCGGCGGCCGGGAGGTCGACTCGGAAACGCTCCCGGTCGCCCCGGTGCTCGATCTTGAACGGCTGCGCTTCGCCGAGGCCCAGCGCACGGACCGGATCGTTCACGAGCGGCGCCCGCTCCTCGGGATCGGCCCGGCGGAAGGCGGTCCGGATCTCATGGGGCGACGGGCTCCAGTCGTCGTCGTACCACTCGTGGACCTCGAGGGTGTACTCGCCGGGCAGGAGGGGCAGCGAGAAAGATCCCGGAGTGCCGGCGTGATACGCCCATTCGCCGAGGCTCCGTTGCTGCGCGTCGCGGACGCGGCAGAACAACTGCGTGGCGCTCGCGGTGGCCGCGTCGAACCACCCCGGACGGTCGACGGCGAAGCGGTAGGTGTCGACGTCCCGGATCGGCAGAATCGTCCCGCGGAGCGTCTCGCCGGGCTCGAAGGGCGTGGCGGTGTCGGGGGTGTCGTTGCGGCCCGCGGCGTCCTGCTCGTCGCAGGGCGCAAACGAGGTCCAGAGCGCGTACGGGCTCGGCACCGCGTCATCGCTGTACCATTCGGTGACTTCGAGGAATACGGTCTGCGCCTGATCAGCGTGATACTCGATCCCCAGCGCCGTGTTCGCGTGGGCCGCGGCCTGGGTGAGGAGGCCTCCGTTCCGCGCGAGGACGCGCAGAGCGGTCTGGTGCACGGCTGCCGCGCCGGCCCGGAAGACGCCCGGCCCGGGCAGCGGCACCAGGTAGTAGTCCACGTCGCCCAGCGGGAAGATCGTGTTGCCGACGAAGCCGTTCGCGGCGAGCGCGCGGCCCCACGCGGGCGGGCCCGGACGGGCGGGCGTGTCGTCGATCCCGTCGTCCTCGATGATCTCGATCCGGACGGCGTAGGGATCGAGCGAGCAGTCGTCGCGGTACCACTCCGAGACCTCGATGACGTAGGCGCCCGGGAGGAGGTTGGCGTAGATGGCGAGCGGCTGGGCCGCGTGGGCCGCCCCCTCGGCGCGTACGGCGAGCGCCTGATCGAGGACGCGAACGCAACGCTGGAACGTGCTCGGCGGCAGCGAGACCTTGACCGCGCACGGACGCTTCACCTCGAAACGATAGCAGTCGGTGTCGCCCACGGGATGCTGGTAGCCGCGGGCCTCCTCGTTCACGCGCATGAGCCGCGCCGCGGCGGGGGTTTCGTTCGGCTGGAGCGGGTCCGGGACCGGCGTGTAGCCGAGCTTCAGCGTCAGCGGCGCGTCGCCGCTCGCGTCGTTGTACCACTCGGTGACGTGGACCCGATACTCCCCGGCGCCGACCTGCCGGTCAATGACGTTCGCCTGGCCCGCGTGCGCCGCCGACTCGACGAAACAGATCCCCTGCGGATTGAAGACCTGGACGAACGTCTGCAGCGGGTTCGCCGGCCCGATCGTGACCACGAGCCGGCCGGCATGCGGCAGACGGAACTTGAACCAGTCGTGGTCGGTGGTCTTCGGCAGGGTGAACGTGACCACGGCGCCCAGGTCGATCTCCTGGGCGCTGCCGATCTCGTCGTTGGGTTCCCCTTCCGTCACATCGCGCACCGGATGGAGCTGCACGGTCGCGGCGGCGTCCGGCCCGAGCGTCACCGGGTCGGTCATCGGGGCATAGCCCGGGGCCTCGACGTGGACGGTGACGTGGCGCCGCGCGAGGGCGCATTTGCCCTGCGCATCGCTCCAGTTCACCTGCCCGAGCTTGAGGTCCGCGAACGCGGCGACGCCGTCCGCGCCGGTCCGGGCGCGCGCGATTTCGCCCCAGGGAAACGCTTCGGCCAGGACGACCTCGGCGCCCGCGACGGGACCGCCGTTCAGGGCGTCGGCGACCTGGAGCTGGAGCCGCGCGGGCGAGAAGTCGCGCTCCAAGGTGAATTCCTGAGTCTTCCCGTCCGCCGCGATCTGCACGTCGACGACGAGGTTGCGGCACCCCGCGGCGCGGACGTCGGCGCGGTAGCTGCCGACCGGCAGTTGCAGGATCGTGAAGTTCCCGGCCCAGTCCGTTCGGCACTCGAGCGGGCCCGTCACGGCGGCGGCGACCGCGACGGGCGTCAACACGACCCGCGCCCCGGCGAGCGGGACGCCGAGGTCCCGGACGGTGACCCTGCCGGGCACGGTCGCCCGTTGCTCGGGCTCGAGGAGGAGCTCGACGGGCGCGCGCGTTCCGGGTGGCAGGGCCAGGGTCTGGTCGAGGCGGTTGAATCCCAGGACATGGATGGAGAGGCGGTACTCGCCGTCCGGAACGCCGTCGAAGATCGCCTCGCCGGCAGGCGTCGTGGTCATGAACCGGCCGCCGAGCCGGAGGAGGAATCCCGCGGCGGGTTTGCCTTCGGGTGCGGTCTTCACCCGAATGAGGAGCGGGCCGGGGCAGAGCCTCCCTGCGGCGGCGGCGGCGGCGCGCGCACCGTCCGGCGCGGGCTCGGGCGTAGGGGGCACGGGCTGACCGGTCGCCCGGCGAAGGGCCAGTGCGCCCGGCAGCACCGCCGCCAGCACCAGCGCCAGGACCAACGGCCGGATTCCGCTTCCGCGGACCGCCCGGTTCATCGCGTTTTTCATCGCTCTCCCGATCGCTCTGGGGGTGGGTGGTGATGTGCCGTGCCGGCAGGAGACAAGGTCCCGCTGCCCTGGCGAGCTGCCGGAAACGCAGACAGGCGTGCAAAGCGAGTGCCTGGACCCGCCCTGCGCCGGGACTGCCGCGCCCGGGGTTCGTGGCGGCCTCACGAGACGGGGCTGCTGCGGGACGGCGCGCGCAGCGGGCGGGGTCAGACGCCGCGCGACCTGCGCCCAGACCCTTCGCATCCATTGGGCGCACGGTCTCCGGACGCGCAGATTTCCCCCTCGGCCCGGAGAAACTACCGGGGCCGGACGCGCGCGAAGCCGGTGGACTCCTCCGTAGGTCCGCCTTCAGCGGCGGTCGCAAAAGGTGCCGGAAGGGCGGAAGCAGTGAGCCGGCGGGGCGGACACGGGGGTCCGCCCCTACGCCGAAT
>JACRIP010000444.1 GCA_016220045.1 Planctomycetota bacterium | reverse complement strand
GCCGGGCAGAAGCCCGGCAAACAAACCCGGTCTGAAGCCCGGTACTACAAGCCTCCACGCCCTTCCCCAATGGAGCGAGTGCACGGTCTTCAGCCGCCGAGTTGTGGGCAACGATCAGCGCCCCCCGCGCCGAGCGCCGGAGTTCGGGGGGAGCGCGGAGCGCACCTGGCTTACTCGGCGTGGGCTCTCACTTGGAGTCGGATACCGGTCGGCCGGCGGCGCAGGCGAGGCCTGTCCCCCGGAGCGCGTAGCGCCTAGGGGGAACGCCTGCGCCACAAGGAGGCCCGACCATCGTGATCGTCCGCGAACATTGATCATCGCCCCGGTTGCGGTCGCTCGCGCGGCGGCACCTCCCCGGTCGCCTCCTGGGGAGCGGACGGGACCGGTTGCGGAGCACCGGACTTCCCCTTCAGGCGCGCAATCCGGAGGTAGAAATCACGAAGGTCGCTGACCTGCCGGACCGTTCGTTCAATCTTGGTCACCACGTAGCCTCCGAATGTCCAGCCGATCCTGCTCCGCGCCCCGCTGTTCCTTCGGCCACAACGGGTCGACCTTCCGCGCGACTCGACCGGCCCCCGGCACCGCGCGTGCGATCGCGAAAAACTCCTCAAACAGGTTCATCCTACCTCCCCTCCCCCGGCCCGCCCGCCCCCGCGCCCGCCCCCCCGCCCTGCGGCTTCTTCACCAGCCGCGTGTTGCTCAGCACGTACCCCTTCGCCCCGATCAGCGTCCGCCCCTCCGCGCACGCCGGGTCCGCCAGCACCGCCAACAGCGCAAACAGCACCGCCGCCTCCTGCACCGCCGCCGCCGGCCGCCCCTCGCAATACCGCGCCAACCCCATCAGGTCCGCCGCCCCCAGCTCCCCCGCCGCCCGCCGCAACGCCTCGTCCCACAGCTTGAGCAACTTGTCGAACTCGAGCTTCAGCTCGCTCTCCCCCTTCTCCACCCCCACTACCTCCGCCGCCGGATAATGTACTTCCCGTACCCCACCCGCGCTCCCCTCCGCGCTCACCCGCAGCCGCACCCCCGCCGCATCGTTCCCCACCAGCTCCCCGCGCGCCACCCCGCCCCCCACCAGCCGCACCACGTCCGCCGTGTACTCCGTGCCCGCCTTCCCCTCCAGGCTCCGCAACAGGAAACCCACCAGCCGCGACGCCGGCGCCGCTTCCGGCTCCTCCAGGAAATCCCGGTAACACTCCTGCGCCTGCTTCAGGTCCCCCACCCACAGCCGCCACAAATGCCCCGCCGCCAGCAGCAGGAACGCATTCGACGAGTCCACCTCGTAGGCGCCGCGCCACGCGGTCGCCGCACCCACGAAATCCCCGCGCCGCAGCAGCGCCGCGCCCCGCAACGCCAGCGCCCGCGGCTCCTCCGGCATTTCCCGTAGAATCGCGTCCGCCTCCGCCGCCGCCTTCTCCGCCGCCCCCGCGCGCAGCAGGACCGCCCCCAGCTCCAGCCGCAGTCGCGCCGCGTCCGCTTCGTGCGCCGGCCGCTCCTCCACCTGCTTCAGCACCCGCCGCAACAGCTCCTCCGCCTGACCCGGATTCCCCGCCTGCGCGATCTCCCGCGCCTGCTGCAAGGTGTCCGACAGGTCGCTCCGGCTCCCCTGCCACGCCTGCTTCACGATCTGCTCCGTCAGGTTCCCCGCTTCCCCCTCGCTCCCGCGAAAGCCCGCAAAGGTCATGTTCGGCTGCAACCGCAGATACACCGGCACCCCGCTGTCCGCGCTCGCGCCCCCGCCCGCCCCCCCGCCCACGGTCGCCCCGGCGCCGCGGCCGCCCCCGCTGCTCCCGCCCGCGCCGCCGCCGCCACCTTCGAGCGCGCTGGTGTCGAGCGACAGGAGCAGGAGCAGCCCCGAGACCAGGCTCGCCGCCACGCAGCTCACCACCAGCCCGACTTTCCCGGGCGCAAGCTGCCGCACCTCGCACACCTTCCCGCTCTGCCCGTTCACCAACGCGCGATAGTAGCGCCCTTCGTAGGTGTAACCCAGGACCCACACCGGCACCAGGATCAGGAAGGTCTTGCGGTCCATCGTCTCCAGCCGCAGGTGCTTGGAGAGCGCCCCGCCCGACACGGTCTTGAGCGCCGATTTCTCCGAACGCAGAATGTTCTTGAGCGCCACCTCCCAGCAGTGCCCCTCCGAATAGGTCGCGCACTCACGCTTGACGTCGGACAGCGCGTCGCCCGCGAACGGCCGCATCTCGCGGTAGTTGTAGGGCAGAAGCTGCTGCACCTCCTCGCGCTTGAGCCCGCGCGACGCCGAGATGCGCTCATTGTAGTAGCCCGCGTGCGAGCCCTCCTGCGACAGGAAACTCGGCCGCGCCCCCACGTTCGAGTCCGAGCCGGGCGACCCGGCGCCCCGACTCCCCGGCGTGCTCGGCCCGTCCGCCCCCTTCGGCTCCGGCGCCCACTCGGTGCGCACGTTGCAGGTGAATTGGTAGGTCGGCACCCAGATGGCGACGAACTCCCCCTCGTGGAATTGGCGCACGATCGAACGCGGATACCAGAGCGAGGTCCCCAGCCATTCGAGAAAGCGCCGGCGCGCGCCCTCGGCATCGACGGCGAACGGGATCGCGAACTCCGGGATCACTTCCGCCGCCCGCCCGCCCGCTGCCACCTCGCCGGCCGCCGCCCCCGCCACGCCCGCGCCGCTGCCACCGCCCCCACCGCCCCCGTCTCCCCCACCGCCCCGCTCGCCGAGCAGCGTCAGCGGCTTGTGGCCGCAAAAGTCGCACGCCAGCCGCTGCTGCTCCGGGTCGAAGACCGTCTCCGCTTCGCAGCGCGCGCAACGGAAAACCTTGGGTCCGGCGGGCATGGCCGCTCACTTCCTCGCTCGGTCAGTCCAGGTTGCGGAAGAACAGCGACAGGACACCGGTCAGGTACATCACCGGGAACACGAACCGGCTCACCACGTCGATCATGCGCGCCTTCTCGATCGCGCCGCGCGCGAACAACCCTTGCGCCACCACGGTCTGCACGATCGTCAGAAAGATCACGAAGTACGACAGGATGAAGAACTTGTCCGCCACCACCAGGTACCCGACCTCCGGCATCGCCCGCGCCTCCACCAGATGGAAGATGATCGCGGCAATGAAGGAGCCCAGGCCGATCACCACCTGCTCCAGGAAGCGGCTCGGCTCGATGAAGAACACCAGGAAGGAGACCAGTACGATCACCACCAACGGCAGCAGGATCTTCAGTAGATAGGGATGGAGCATGCGCGCGACTTCGAGCGTGAAGGTGTAGCGCGAGTACAGGCTGAGCTTGCCGGTCGGGCGCGGATGGCCCCAGTCGGTCTGGTATTTCTGCGAGGTGACCTCCTGCCCCGCCCCGCGCACCGACCAGCCGGCGATGCGCAGGTTCTGCTCCCGGCTCTGCACGTTGAGGTCGCGATCGCTGCCGTCGAACATCTTCGAGTCGGCGACGAAGACCATCTGGTGCGACTCCAGCATCTGGTGCTCGATCGCGACCTCGATGCGCTGCGCGTCGAAGGGATACTTGTGCAGCGGGAAGGTGCCCTTGAAGAGCCCGCGCACGCGCGTGCAGACGTAGCGCTCGTCGCCAAGCACGACGCGCTCGTTTTCGGTGATGACCGGCAGCCCCTGGGCGTTCATGTACTCGATGCCGTTGGTCTCGAACTTCTCGCCCTTCCAGCGGTACCAGACGTAGAAGTCGGCGTTGTAGGTGCCGCGGCTCATGTCGAGTCCCCAGATGTCGAGCAGGTAGAGGCCGATGAGCCCGACGGTGGGCTCGGGCGGGCGCGCGGGCGCGGCGCCGGCGTCGCTGCTGCCGCTGCCGGCGGGGGCGGCGGCCGGGTCGCCGCCACCGCCTGCGGGCGCGGTGCTGGGGTCCGGCTCGGCCGCGCACGGCGTGAGCGGCGCCCATGCGCCGAGGCCGACGATCAGCGCCGACACGAGCAGGACGAGCGCGGCCCCGACCCGACGATGCGCAGACATGCAATCCCTCCTCACGACAGACTCGACGCGCGGATTATACTCCGACCGCCGGCGCTTGCCAAGCGCAGCGTGCGGCGGCGCCGGCGCGCCCGGGAATACGGTATTTACCCTGTTCCGCGTGCGGGCGCGCCGCGTCCCCGGACTGCCACGGACGCGAACTTGCTCTGCCGCCTGCGCGCGCCGGAGCAGCTCACCCGCCGTGCCCACCGTGCGTTCCCCGCACGGTGGCACTCCGCCGCCAAATCCCACGACGGGATCCGCCGAATCTGGCCGATATACAGGAGGGAAGGTCCCGATCGGGGCGAATTCAGCGGCCGCCCACGCCGCCGGGAGCATCCGGCGGCCGGAAAGAGGCCGAGCGGGGCCGCGAGCGTGGCACCTCAAGACCTTATGTGGCATGCGGTTCGGTCAAACCGCCGCCCCGCCCCCCGGGCGACGTTTTTTTTCGCTTCGGCCTAACTCCTGACCGCCCCGAAAGTAGCGCCGGACGCCCGCGCCGGGACCCCGCGAAGACTCCGAAGAACCGCCACAACAGCTTACGTTTGAACGTGTTGCA
This sequence comes from Planctomycetota bacterium, assembly GCA_016220045.1. Lineage (GTDB taxonomy): Bacteria > Planctomycetota > MHYJ01 > WSZJ01 > JACPWG01 > JACRIP01. The sequence continues at coordinate 6,075 of JACRIP010000444.1, read as the reverse complement.
GAATCGACTTTCGACGACAGAATTACTTGATGGGGAATCCGCCCGCTCCGTACAATGGCGGGTAGAAGACCACGCAACGCCGCGCGGCAACGCGCCGAAACGAACCAACACCAACGGCTTCGACGCGACACGCGCCCCTCGGAGACGAAACATGGCAGCCAAGAGCACTCGGATGCGGCACCGCCTTGCCGCTACGTGCTCCCAGTCCTTTACGACGCGCCTGCTTCCGCGCGCGCGCCGCGTCCGCAAGACCCGCACGCTGCTCTTTGGCGAGTCCACGCGCCGCCTCGAGCTGCTCGTGACCCCGATCCAGCGCCTCGGCCTGCAGCTCGAGACCTCGCCCTTCGCCCCGCTGATCGCCGATCTCTACGGCGAGCTGGAGCGCGCGGGCATCGACCTGCGCCCGACCTTCTATCTCAGCACCGAGTACGGCTGCGTCGAAGGCACCGCCAACATCGGCCTGGGCTTCTGGGACTGCGACCCCGATCTCCATGAGCTCAATACCGAGCTGCGCGCCTTCAGCTACTCCGAAAAGGACATCCGCGCGCTGCTCCGCCACGAGTTCGGCCACGCCTTCTGCTACTCCTACAAGCTCTATCGCGAAGCCGAATTCCGGCGCGTCTTCAACGTCGTCGGCAGCTTCTTCGACAGCTACCCGGCCGACGATCGCTACACGCCGAATCCGTGGAGCAAGGCCTTCGTCAATCCCTGCGGCGATCACTACGCGCAGAAGCATCCGGACGAGGACTTCGCCGAGACCGTTTCGGTGTGGCTCGACCCGGAGTCGAACTGGCGCAAGACCTACCAGCACAAGCCGGGCGCGCTGCGCAAGCTGGAGTACGTCGGGCGCGTGCTCGCGCGCTCCGGCCACGCGGCGGTGAAGCAGAAGAACGATCCCGCGTCGCTGCACATCCCGCTCGAGCAGGTGAACGCGACCGTGGGCGATTTCCTGCGCGCGCCGATGGGCCGCTACCGCAAGCGCGCGCCGGCCTTTCTCGATCCGGATTTGAAGGTGCTGTTCCGCAGTCGCCCGGCCAAGAAGAACGGGGTGTGCGCGGCGCCGGAGTTCGTCGAGGCGAATCGGCGGCTGCTGATCGATCGGATCACGCAGTGGACGGGCGTCGCGGATGTCGTGGTGATCGATCTGCTGGACAAGGTGAGCGAGCGTGCGCGCATGCTCGACCTGGTGCTGCGGCGGCAGGAGCGCGATCGCAAGCTGGTCGACCTGTCCGCGTATTTGACCACGATGGCGACGCGCTACAAGCTCAAGGAGACGTTCGCGAGCGCGTAGCGCGCTGCGCCGTGATGCCACAGTCCGCCGGCATTTGCTGCCACCAGGCCGGGATGCGCCGCCATGCGCGTCCCGGCCTTTTTGCTTGACGCTCCGCGCGGGCCTGCCTATTCTCACCGCGCGCCCGCCGGCGCTGGAGTCCACCTCGCATGAAGATTCTCGGCATTGACCCGGGGACGCGCTTTGTCGGCTACGGCGTCATCCGTGCGGAGCGCGGGGCGCTCACGCTCGAGGACTATGGGACGGTGGCGGCGCGCGGGGCCGAGCTTGCGCCGCGCCTCGACTCGGTGTATCGCGGGATCACGGAGATTCTCGAACGGCATCGACCCGACTGCGTCGCGATCGAGGATGTCTTCTACGCCAAGAACGTGAAGACGACGGTGAAGCTCGGCGAAGCGCGGGGCGTGATCCTGCTGGCGGCCTTTCGCGCGGGCATCGCCATCGCCGAGTATTCGCCGGCCTCGGTGAAGAAGGCGGTGGTGGGGAATGGGCAGGCGTCGAAGCCGCAGGTGCAGTTGATGGTGCGCGCGATCCTGCGCCTGCGCGAGACGCCGCGGCCGGATCACGCGGCCGACGCGCTGGCGCTGGCGGTCTGCCACAGTCATCGGATGCGGAACCTGTCCTGACCGAGCCTGCGGGCAGCCGGGCTGAAGCCCGGCGACGAACCCGGGCTGAAGCCCGGGACTACATGCCCGCCGGGCGGTCGCGTGCTCCCAACGTCGCCCTGCACAGGTGCTCGCGGGGAGAGTATGTAGTACCGGGCTTCAGCCCGGGTTCGTCGCCGGCCTTTAGGCCGGCTGCCCCGCGCGTCCGCTGGAGCCGCCGGACTCGTGCTCCCGTTTCCCTCGCCCGCGGCACCGCCGCACCGGAGGAGATCATCGATGCCCGCGTCTACCCCGCCCCCCCCGTCCCCTGCCCCGTCCCCGGCCCCGCCGACCGTGCGCGAAACCGCGCTCGCCGGCCTGCCGGCCCCGCATCGCGGCAAGGTCCGCGATCTCTACGACCTCGGCGACTCGCTGCTGTTGGTGGCATCCGACCGGCTCTCCGCCTTCGATGTCGTGCTCCCGGACCCGATTCCGTGGAAGGGACACGTGCTCACGGCGCTCAGCCTGTTCTGGTTTGAGCTCCTGCGCGACGTGACGCCGAACCACCTGCTCGCCGCCGACGTTGAGAGAATGCCCGCGGCGGTTCGCCGCCACGCCGACCTGTTGCGCGGGCGCGCGCTGTGGGTGAAGAAGGCCACTGTCTTCCCGCTCGAGTGCGTGGTACGCGGCTACCTGGCCGGCTCGGGCTGGAAGGAGTACCAGATCTCCCGGACGGTGTGCGGCATTCCGCTCCCGGCCGGCCTGCGCGAGTCCGACCGGCTGCCGGAGCCGATCTTCACGCCCTCGACCAAGGCCACGGTCGGGCACGACGAGAACATCTCGTTTGCGCGCGCCGCGGAGCTGGTGGGCGGGGCGGCGGCCGAACGCCTGCGCGAGCTCAGCCTGGCGGTCTATCGGACGGCGGCGGAGTTCGCGCGCGGGCGCGGGATCATTCTCTGCGACACGAAACTGGAGTGGGGGGAGCATGCGGGCGGGGTGATCCTGGTGGACGAAGTGCTGACGCCGGACTCGTCGCGCTTCTGGCCGGCGGACCGGTACGCGCCGGGCGGCGCGCAGCCGAGCTACGACAAGCAGTACGTGCGCGACTACCTGGAATCCCTGAGCTGGGACAAGCGTCCGCCGGGACCGGTCCTGCCCGCCGAGGTGATCGCGCACACCTCGGGCAAGTACCTGGAGGCGTACCGGCGGATCACGGGGCGGGAGCTCACGCCGGGGTAGGCGGCGCCGGCCGCCGCGTTGGGTAGGGGCGGACCCCGGTGTCCGCCCCGGAGGAGCCCGGTCGGTCCCGATTGCGACAGCCGCTTCAGAGCCGGTCGCGAAGGCCTTCACGTTAGCGGTGGACCGCGCAGTGCCCGCGGTCATGTAGGGGCGGGCCTTGTGCCCGCCCCATGGTGGCATGGCCGGATACCGTTGCTGGGCCGGCCATGATGGGGCGGCCACAAGGGAGGTCCCCTACCAACGATACGCGCAGCGTACTGCGCGCACGGTCCGGCGCGACCCGCGTGCGCCCCCTCGGCAGGTGGACCCACGCACGCATCACCCGCTGTCGCGTGCGGATGGCAACGCCCGCCGCGGAGCGCGCTACCGCGTCCCCTCGGCCAACCCCACGCCCTCGGGCCATTCCTGGGCCGCGCGCAGGAGGTCGGCGGAGAAACGCGGCATCAGCACCAGCACGGTATCGCCGTGCGACGAGCGCATCAGCATGTAGCCGAGCGGGCCGGCGATGCCGACCTCCTTGCGCACGCGCATCCCGTCCGCCCCGACGCGCTCGCTCTCGTGCTGCACCCGCTTATCGCCGAGACTGCGGAAGGCCAGGAGGCCGGTGTCGCCGTGCATGGGAGAGTGCAGCCCGGCCATGCCCGCCGCGCCCACCCACCAGGAGAGCACGAGGTCCGGGTCGATCGGCGCGGACGCGGCCTCGGCGCGGAAGCGCAGGATCGGGAAGCTCTCCTCCGCCACCGCCAGCGTCGCCGGCTCCACCGGCTCGAAGCTCCACCCCGCCGCCTGCGCCGCGTCCACCACGGCGAGGCACTTCTCGAAGCTCGGGATGCGCAGCACCGCCCACAGGACCGCGCCCGCCGTCGCGGCGCGCCGCCAGCCGACGAAGTACGGCGCCGCCTCGTCGCGCCGGAACCGGTACCCGGGCGATTCCCGCAGGCCGCGGCCGTCGAGCGCGAAGATGAGCGGCGTGCGCGGATCGCGCTCGCGCGCCGTGCCGGCGAAGTCGATGCCGAAGCAGGAGACCAGCAGGTCGAAGGGCGCGACCGGGGGCGCGGGCGTAGCCGCGTAGTCCCATACGGCAAATGACGTATTCGCGGGCGGGCGGCCGGCGCGGGCGAATTCCACCGCCTTGGCGACCCGGTCCACGCCGACGACCGAGCAGTCGGTGTGGCAGGCGGCGAGCCAGGCGACGAGTCCGCCGGTCCAGCAGCCGAGGTCGACGACGCGCATGCCCGGCTTGAGGTCGGGCGCGATCCGGCCGTCGATCGCGAGGTAGGTCTCGAGGGTCAGGTCCGCCTGGCGGCTGGCGAAGAGGTTGGCCTCCTCGGCGGACTCGAAGCATTCGTAGATCGAGCCGACGGGCGTGGTCCCGTGCTGGGCGCCGCGCAGGCACTGGACGAACTTCTCGAAGCGTTCGCGGTCGAGCACGCGCGCGAGGTCGAGGTCCACCTTGTCGGGGGTTTTCCCGAAGCGATAGCCGAGTCCCTGGAGGAGTTTCTTGAGCGACGTGCGGGAAGTATCCATCGGATCCTGCCTCTCGGGGGAAGGCGGGGCGGGGTGGGGAGCGGATACTCTAGAACGGCGCGCCCATCACGTCAACCTCCGCTTGCCGCGCGGGGGCGAGTCGGATATCATTCGCGGGCCATGATGGGACAGGATGCGCGGCTTGGCCGGCCTGTCGATTGCGGATTTCGGATTTCGAATTGCGGATTAGCTTCCGGGCTGGCCGGCCGGCGTCAGTCCGAAATTCGAAATCCGCAATCCGCGATTCTGGACACCCTGCCAAGCAGCATGGCCGTAGGGATCCAAACGCCTAAACGCCCAAACGCCTAAACGTCGCCCGCCATGGTTTGTCTTTCGACGCGATCATGACCCGCCTTCCAGAAGTTGTCCGGTAGGTTTCCATGCCCGCCCCCGCCCCCGCCCCCGCCCCCACCCTCGAGGAGTCGCTGCACGCGCACTTCGGCCACCGCGCCTTCCGCGAGGGCCAGCGCGAGGTCGTCGAGGCCCTCGCCGGCGGCGCCTCCGCCCTCGTCTTCATGCCCACCGGCGCCGGCAAGTCCCTCTGCTACCAGCTCCCCGCCCTGCTCCGCCCCGGCGTCACCCTCGTCGTCTCCCCGCTCATCGCCTTGATGAAGGATCAGGTCGACGCCCTATCCGAGCGCGGTCTCCCGGCCACCTTCATCAACAGCACCCTCGACGCCGAAACCGCCTGGGAACGCCTGCGCGGACTGGAGGAGGGCGCCTACAAACTGGTCTACGTCGCCCCCGAACGCTTCAAGAACGAGCGCTTCCTCGCCGCCCTCGCCGGCCTCCGCATCGGCCTCTTCGCCGTCGACGAAGCCCATTGCATCAGCCAATGGGGGCACGATTTCCGGCCCGACTACGCCCGCCTCAAGCTCGCCATCGACCGCCTCGGCCGCCCCCCCGTCGCCGCCTTCACCGCCACCGCCACCCCGCGCGTCCGCCGCGACATCGCCGAACAGCTCGGCCTCCCGCTCGATGCCCGCGAATTCTTCATCGGCTTCGACCGCAAGAACCTTTTTTTTCGCATCGACCAGGTCGCGGGGGCGGAGGACAAGCTCGACGCCATCCGGGAGAGCGTGGTGGGCTTCGGGCTGGTGAAGGGCGGTCGCACCACCCACACCGGCTCGGCGATCGTCTACTGTTCGACGCGCAAGAACGTCGAGCTGGTCGCCGGCGCGCTCGGGCGGCTGCGCCTGCCCACGCTGGCCTACCATGCCGGGCTCGCCGACGCGCGGCGCAAGGAGGTCCAGGACCTCTTCATGGCGGACGATGCGCCGGTCGTGGTCGCGACCAACGCCTTCGGACTCGGCATCGACAAGCCGGACATTCGCGCCGTGCTCCACTACGACCTGCCCGGCAGCGTCGAGTCCTACTATCAGGAGGCGGGGCGGGCCGGGCGCGACGGCGACCCCGCCGAGTGCCGGCTGCTCT
>JACRIP010000439.1 GCA_016220045.1 Planctomycetota bacterium | reverse complement strand
GCGCGGCCTGCCGCTCGACACGCGGCTGGACCTGATCTACGGTGAAGGCCCGAGTCTGTGGGGGCTGGAGCCGGTGCTTTCGTCGTTCGGTCCGGCGAGCCGATGCCGCACCGGGAACCGGGAGCATCGGGGGGAGCGGACCTTGTGCCGGGCGTACCTGGCGTCGTTCGTGGCCTTCCTGCTGGAACGGGGCGGGCCGACGTTGCTGGGCGCGTTGCGCGCCGTCACCGATGGCGCCGGCGCGGGGGCGGCGGCGCGCGCGGCGGGGGTGGACGTAGCGGCGCTGGAGCGCGAGTGGCACGCCTGGCTGGCGCGGCGGCTGGGGGAGGCGGTCGAGCCGGTCGGGCCGGCGGGGCCCGCGACGGGGAGCGCAGAGGGTGGGGACGCGGCCGGGCGGACCGGGAAGTGAGGGAGAGCCGCCGGTTGCGCAATGCGCCAACGCGGCTCACCGGCGTGGCCTTCCCAGCCTTCAGGCCTGCGCGGAAAACTCCGCGAGGTTCGGGGACGTGACGGCGAGGTCGAGGAGCCGGTCGAGCGTCGGTACCTCCTGCACCGCCGCGATCCGCGCGCGGAGCTCCTCGGGGACGGCTCCGAAGCGCAGCGAGAGCACGCGGAGCACGTCCTCCGCCTTCCCCTTGGCGAGACCCGCGGCCTGACCCTTGGCGAGACCTGCGGCTTCACCCTTGGCGAGACCCACGGCGAGACCCACGGCTTCACCCTTGGCGAGACCCGCGGCGAGACCCGCGGCGAGACCCGCGGCTTCACCCTTGGCGAGACCCGCGGCGAGACCCAGTTCCTCTCCCTTGGCGATGCCCTGCTCCAGGCCCTTTGCGAGACCTTCCTCGAGCGCCTCCTCGAAGAGGTCCTTGTAGATCACGGATTCCTTCATCTCTTCTCTCCGAATGAGCGAGTACACCAGGCTCTGCGTCGAACGAATCCCGGCAAACACGGCCAGGGGCACGAGCAGATCGGCGCTGATCAGCGGCGGCGGCGTCGCCTCCCGGATCCGCTGCACGGCCTTGGCCAACACCTCGGCCCGATTCCCGTCCCGGGTCAGCGGAACGAGCGCCCACAGCGCCGCGTGGCCGGAACTCAGGAACTCCTCGGCATTCAATCCGGATAGGTTAATCACCTGATACCGGAACCGGAGCGTCTCCAATTCCCCGACGCACATGCAATACTCGCCGACCCGACGCGCACCCTCCTCCCCGGCCAGTTGTAGAAGCGCCGACAGCACCGGGAGCCGCTCCCGTCGGTGCAGCGCCACGCCGTACTCGACCAGGCGGCCCCCGGACTCCGCGCGCGGCTCACGCTCGCACTCCACATGGAGCAGATACCGCGACCCGTCGGCGCCGTCGATCCGCCCCACAAAATCCGGAATTCTCTCCAGGGCCGGCAGCGGCTCCGAAATCTTCTCCACCCGCGCCGGTTCGCCCTGCAAGACCAGCCACGCGACGTCGGCCGGACGACCCGCCGCCAACAACTTGAAGGCCTTGTCATACACTCCCACGCTCACGCTCCCCGCGACGCTCGGCGCGCAACTCACCTCTCCTGCGTGCGCGCGCCGATCGTCACCCGCCATCATCCTAGAAACCGGCGGTTCCTTGCACAAGGCCGCCGTGGCCGCGCGGGGCCCCGCGCTCCCCGACTTGCAGTTGACGTGCCATGGGGTAAATAGGTCAATTGAAAGTGTTGATTCATCGGAAAGCGTAGCCGCCCCGGGAGTTGCACAGCGCAAGCAGGAGGATCGGTCTGCGCCGCCCTCCCCGGCCGGGACCGCGCCTGGGAAGTTCCGTGACGCGCGCCTGTCCGCCACCCGGACAGGCGCGGCTTGTGCCCGGCCCCGCGAGCACCCGAATCGCCCCCGACTGCTCCCGCCCCCGCGCCGCCGTTGACTTCCAGGCCGCCGCGGGCTATCATCCCCTGCCCTCGTTCCCCGGCGACCCCGATGCCGCTCCTCTCCCTCCGCGGAGCCCGCCCCCCACCATGCCGCGCTCGCTCTACTTCGAAACCTTCGGCTGCCAGATGAACAAGCTCGACTCCGAGCTGGTGCTCGGCGAGCTGCTGCGCGCCGGGTACGCCCTCACCGACGACCGCGCCGTCGCCGACGTCATCCTCTACAACACCTGCTCGGTGCGCGGCGCGGCCGAGGAGCGCGTCTACTCGCACCTCGGCGAGCTCAAGCATGCCAAGCGCGCCCGCCCCGACCTCGTCATCGGCGTGCTCGGCTGCATGGCCCAGCGCGAAGGCGAGAAGATCCGCCGCCGCGCCCCGCACGTGGACCTCGTCTGCGGCACCCACCAGTACCGCGAAATGCCCGCCCTCCTCCGCGACGTGGTCGAGCGCGGCGGCCCCGTCGTCGCCGTCGACGCCCGCCCCGACGTGGACGAGTTCGAGCGCGGCGCGCTGCCGCTCGCCAATCCACACTCGGCCTTCGTCCTCGCCATGAAGGGCTGCGACTGCCGCTGCACCTTCTGCGTCGTCCCCCTCACGCGCGGTACCGAGCTGTCGCGGCCGATCGCCGCGATCGTCGAGGAGGTCGCCGGCCTCGCCGCCCGCGGCGTGATCGAGGTCACCCTGCTCGGCCAAAACGTGACTTCATACGGCAAAAACCTCAGCCCGAGCGCGCCCCAGTTCCCGCTCGTCGAGTCGCGACCGGAACGCTCCCCCGAGGAATGGGAGGTCAACCTCGCCGGCCTCCTGCGCGCGGTCGCCGCCGTGCCGGGCATCCGCCGCGTCCGCTTCCTCACCGGCCACCCGGCCTTCGCCACCCGCTCCCTCTTCGCCGCCCTGCGCGACGAACCCAAGATCTGTCCGTACTTCCATGCGCCCGCGCAGTCCGGCTCCGACCGCATCCTGCGGCGCATGAAGCGCGGCTACACCCGCGCGGAGTACCTCGCCCGCGTCGCCGAGTCGCGCGCCCTCTGCCCGCGCATCGAGTGGGTCAGCGACTTCATCGTCGGCTTCCCCGGCGAGACCGACGCCGACTTCCGCGCCAGCCTGGAACTGGTCGAAGCGGTCGGGTTCGTCACCGCCTACATGTTCACCTACTCGCCCCGCCCCGGCACGCCCGCCGACAAGCTCGCGGACGACGTGCCGCAGGCGGTGAAGGACGAGCGCCTCCAGATCCTGCTCGATGCGCAAAAAAAGGTGGGTGCGCGCCGGAATGCCGCCCTCGTGGGGCGCGCGGTCGAGGTCCTGGTCGAAGGGCCGAGCCGGACGAATCCCGAGCGCTGGACCGGGCGCATTCCGGACAACCGGATCGTGGTCTTCGACGCCGGCGACGCGCGTCCGGGCGAGCTGCGGCAGGTGCGGGTCGAGCACGCCACGCCGATCACCCTGTTCGGGCGGTTGGCGGCGGAAGCGGTGGCCGTGGGCGCGGGCGGCTAGTGGCCCGGTGGCGAAGTTCGGACGCAGGTCGACGCATTGTCGATTGCCGAGTGCTGAATGTCGATTGCCGTACCGGACGGGGGTGGGGATCGGGAAATCGACAATCGGAATTCGACAATCGACAATCCGCGTAGTATCCGAGTTTGCACTTCGTCAACGGGACACGAGCCACCGATCACACCGAGACACCGAACGCGGGTCTGATGGCCGACGACGATTTCTTCATGGGGCGCGCGCTGGAGCTGGCGCGGCGCGGCGAGGACGCGGCCGAGCCGAACCCGCTGGTCGGCGCGGTCGTGGTGCAGCACGGCGCGGTGGTCGGCGAAGGCTGGCACGAGGTCTTCGGCGGACCGCACGCCGAGGTGAACGCCCTGCGCGCGGCGGGCGAGCGGGCGCGCGGCGCCACCCTCTACGTGACCCTCGAGCCGTGCGCTCATCAGGGAAAGACCCCGCCCTGCGCGCCGGTCGTCGCCGGCTCCGGCGTCGCGCGCGTGGTCGCCGCGATGGGGGACCCCTTTCCCGCCGTGGACGGCCGCGGGTTCGCCCAACTGCGCGCCGCGGGCATCGAGGTGACGGTCGGCGTGCGCGAGGCCGAGGCGCGGCGGCTCAACGCCCCCTTCGTGCAGTACGTGACGCACGGCCGGCCCTGGGTGGTCGCCAAGTGGGCGATGACGCTCGACGGAAAAATCGCCGCCGCCGGGGGCGACTCCAAATGGATCACTGGGGACGCGGCGCGCCGTCTCGCGCGGCGCTGGCGGCAGGGCTGCGGCGCCGTCCTGGTGGGCGTGGGCACCGTCCTGGCGGACGACCCGGAGTTGCGCGGCGAAGACGCGGCGCGGGCGCAGCCGTGGCGCGTCGTGCTCGATACCCACGCGCGCACGCCGCCGGCCTGCCGGCTGGCGCGTACGGCCCGCGAAACCGTCACGGCGATTGTTCACGGCCCGGAGGCCCCGCCCGAACGCCTGCGCGCGCTCGCCGAAGCCGGGTGCCGCCTGCTCGCGGTCGGCATGAGCGCCGGCCGGGCCGATCTCGAGGACGCGCTCCGCCGCCTCGGCGCGGCCGGCATTCCGCGGGTCTTCGTCGAAGGCGGCGGTCAGGTCCTCGGGTCCCTGTTCGCGTCCGGGCGGGTGGACGAGGTGCGCGCTTTCGTGGCTCCGGTGATCGCCGGAGGCGCGACCGCCCCCACCCCGGTTGCGGGCGTCGGGGTCGGGCGTATCGCCGATGCGTGGCGCCTGGAAGAGCCGCGCATGGAGCGGGTCGGCGAGGATGTCCTGCTGCGCGGGCGCATCTGCCGGGGCTGATTCTTTGATGCGGTCCGAGTGCCGGGGATTGCCATGAGACGCTCGCACGGTGAAGAGGAAGAGCACGGCGGGCCGGGGGTCCGGCACCTGCGCCTCCAACGGGAGATGCTCGATGCCTGCCGGAGCTACATCCTGCCGTCGGCCACCGATCCGGTCTTCGCCGAGCTCGAGGTGACCCGCGTGGATCTGGCGGGCGACCTGTGCAACGTGACCGTTCATCTCGCGCCCACGGTGGCGGAATCGGCGCCGGCGCTCGCCCTGGTGCGTCCGGCGCTGGAGCGCGCCGGGGGGTACTTCCGCCGCATGCTGGCCGAGGCGGTGCCGATGAAGCGCACGCCCAAGGTCCACCTCGCCTACTGGCCGACGCGGCCGGACGCGCCGCCGCCGCCGGCCGACTCTGCGCCGTCCACCCCGTCCGCCCCATCCGCCCCGCCGGCGCATGCCCGCCCGTCTCCGCCCTCTCCCGACCGCGCGGAGTAGCGCCGTGTCCACCGCGCCCGGCCGCGTCAGCGAAGTCTTCTACAGCCTGCAAGGGGAGGGCCCATCGGTCGGCCGGCCCGCGGTCTTCCTGCGGTTGCAGGGCTGCGACGTCGGCTGCGCCTGGTGCGATACGCGCTATACCTGGGACCCCGGCCTGGGCGAGCCCCTCGACCTCCCGGCGATCGAGCGGCGCATCGCCGCGGAGTTCGGCGCTTGCCCGCTCCTGGTCGTGACCGGCGGCGAGCCCCTGCAACATCCGCAGCTCGGGGATCTCCTCGACTGGGCCGCGACGCGCTTCGCGCGGGTTGAGATCGAGACCTCGGCGGTGGCGCCGCCGCCGCGCACCGGGTCCCGGTTCGCCTACAACGCGTCGCCGAAGCTGCCCGGCGTTTCGCCGCGCTGGGCCGCGACCTGGGAGCACGTGAGCGCGTACCTCGCGCTGCCCGAAACCACGTTCAAGGTCGTCGTACGGGATCTGCCCGACTTTACGGCGCTCATCGGGCTGGCGCGCCGGCACGGCATCCCCGCGGAGCGCGTGGCCGTGCTGCCGGAAGGGCTGACCGACGAGGCGGTGCGGGCGCACGCCCGCGAGCTCGCCGAGCCCTGCAAGCGCGCGGGCTTTCGCCTGTCGCCGCGGCTGCACATCTGGCTCTGGGGCGCGCGCCGCGGGGTGTGACGCCGCGCTCACCTTTGGAAGCACCACATGGAACCGTCGAAAGCCGTCTGCCTGCTGAGCGGAGGCGTGGATTCGGCCACGGCACTCGCGATCGCCAAGGCCGAGGGCTTCGTGCCGTACGCGCTGTCCTTCGATTACGGCCAGCGGCACCGGATCGAACTCGAGGCGGCGCGCCGGGTCGCGGCGGCCGCGGGCGTGCGTGACCACCTCGTATTGACGATCGACCTGCGGGCGATGGGCGGCTCCGCGCTCACCGCCGACCTCGCGGTGCCGAAGGACCGGCCGGCCGCGGAAATGGGGCGGGGCATCCCGATCACCTACGTTCCTGCGCGCAATACGGTCTTCCTGGCCTTCGCGCTCGGCTGGGCCGAGGTCCTGGGCGCCTGGGATCTCTTCGTCGGCGTCAACGCCGTGGACTACAGTGGATACCCGGACTGCCGGCCGGAGTTCGCGCGCGCCTTCGAGACGCTGGCGAACCTCGCGACCAAGGCAGGCGTGGAAGGGCGCGGGCGCTTTCGCGTGCACACGCCGCTCATCGAGCTGACGAAGGCGGAGATCATCCGCCGCGGACTGGCGCTGGGCGTGGACTACGGGCTCACGCATTCCTGCTACGACCCGGACGCGAGCGGCGCGGCGTGCGGCCGGTGCGATTCGTGCGCGATCCGCCTGGGCGGGTTCGCGGCGGCGGGCGCGCGCGACCCCGTGCGGTACGTCGCGGAGGCGGGCGGGGCGTAGGGGGGGCGCGGGGAATGCGTGGCCCTTCGTCCGCCTTCGTGGTCCTCCGTCCTCCCCGCCGCTGATGGTTGCCTTGGGTGCCGCGCCCCGGTAGAATGCCGCGTTCACGGGCATTCCCACACGGAGTGATGGTCATGGCGATGCGGTTCTGCGTCCTGGCGAGCGGCAGCAGCGGCAATTGCACGCTGGTGACGAGCGGCGCTACGCACCTCCTCATCGACGCCGGCAACCTGCCGAAAAGCTACGTGACGACGCAGCTTGCCGAGCTGGGTCTGCGCGTGGACGATCTGCACGCCATCCTGTTGACCCACTCCCACGGCGATCACCTGGGAACGGTCGCGCTGTCGCTGGCGAGCCGCGCCGGCATTCCGCTCTGGCTGCACCCGTCGCTCCTGGAGGCGCATCCCGAGACCGTGCTCGGCCAGCGGCGCCACAAGCGCCTGCACAAGCTGCACGCCGCGCGCAAGGTGAAGCTCTTCGAGAGCGGCGCCTTCGGACTGCGCGACCTCGCGATCGAGGCGCTGCCGATGCCGCACGCCGAGCCGACGGTGATCGGCGCAGTGCACGCCTTCACGCTGCGCGCGAACGGCGCCGCGGAACGCACGTTCTTCTACGGGACCGACATCGGGCACGTCACGGCGGCGCTCACGGCGGGGCTAGGCGCCGCGGATGCGGCGGTCCTGGAATCCAACCACGACGTCGACATGGAGCACGCGGCGCCGCGCCCGGACAAGCTCAAGGCCTGGGTGCTCTCGGACCGCGGCCATCTGTCGAACGCCCAGGCGGCGGCCGCGGCGGCAGGCGCCTTCGCCGCCGGCCCGGCGCGTCGGCGGACGCTCGTCCTGGCGCATCTGAGCCGTGAGTGTAACACCGTAGAGCTCGCCGAGCGGGAGATGCGCACGGCGCTGGTCGGCGCCGGGGTCGGCGACGTGACCGTCCAGTCCGCCGCGCCGGCCGCCCGGACCGCGCTCCTGGACGTGTAGCCCGGCCGCGAGGAGTGGGAAGCATGAGCCGGAAGAACCGACGTCGCGATTCCGCGCCGCAGTTCGCGGCCTCCCCGTCCCCCTCCCCCGCCGCAGCGGGGGAGGGTAGGGGAGAGGGTATGTCCGCGCCACCAATGGCCTCCGCTTCCTCCACCCCCCCCGACCCTGCGGTCTATACCCTGCGCGTCAACCGCCGCGCCTTTCGCCTCGGCCTCCTCGCCGCCGTGGGCGCCTTCCTGCTCTGGGCCGCCTCCCGCCTCGCCGATATCGTCAACCCGCTCCTTCTCGCGCTCCTCATCGCCTACGTCCTCAACCCCTCCGTCGAATTCCTCGAGCGCCGGCACATCCGGCGCGCCGTCACCGTCTTCGGCGTCTACGTCCTCCTGCTCGGCCTCATGGCGGTCGCGGCCATCCTCCTGGTCCCGAGCGCGCTTTCCGAGGGCGCCGATTTCTATCGCGCCCTCGCCCTGGGCGACGCTTTCACCGACCTCAACGCCGACAAGGCCTGGGAGCCCGGCGAACCGCTCCTGCGCGACCTCGACGCCGACGGGGCCTACGATCCCTCGTATTTCGAGCGCATGCGCGTCAAGGTGCGCGGCTGGCTCGACGCCTGGAACTCGGGTCATCCCTCCGCCCAGGTCCGCTTCGACGAGCTCTTCGAGAAGCTGCGTGAGACCCTCGAGAAGAATGCCAAGACCATCGCCGAAAAGGGGCTCGACGTCACCGGCAGCCTGTTCGCGCTCCTCTCCTCCGGGCTCGCGGGCCTCTTCATGGTCGCGAACTACGCCCTCCTGGTCCCGCTCTACGTCTGGTTCTTCCTCACCGAAATGCGCGACATGAAGGCGCGCGTGTCGGAGTACCTGCCGGGCGCCTATCGCGACGACCTGCTGCGCATCGGCGGCCAGATCGACCTCGCGGTCTCCAGCTTCTTCCGCGGCAAGATCACCGTCTGCCTGTGCAAGGGCCTCGCGACCTTCCTCGGCCTCTGGCTCTGCGGCGTGCGCTTCCCGCTGGTCTTCGGCCTGCTCTCGGCGTTCGGCAGCGTGGTCCCCTTCCTGGTCGCGGTCGTCGCCTTCCTGCCCGCGCTCGTGGTCTCCTACCTCGACCACGGTCTCTCCTGGACTCACCTGATCGGCGTGGCAGTCACCTTCGGCGCCGCCGAGGCCGTCGAGGCCGTCCTCACTCCGCTCGTCCTGGGCAAGGAAGTCGGCCTGCACCCGGTGACCCTCATCGTCGCCCTCTTCGTGGGCGGCGCCGTGCTCGGCTTCCTCGGCGTCCTCCTCGCCGTGCCGCTCGCCGCCATCGTCAAGATTCTCGCCGTCGAATTCCTGCTCCCGCACCTGCACGCGCTGGCGCAGGAACGCAAGGAGACCGCATGACCGTCCCCGCGGAATTGACCTACGGCGGATACCTGAAAATCCCCGAGCTCCTGGCGCTGCAGGAGCGCCGTTCCGAACACCACGACGAGATGCTCTTCATCGTGGTCCACCAGGTCTTCGAGCTGTGGTTCCGCCTCTCCCTCTGCGAGCTCGAAGCCGCGCGCGCCGCGCTTGACGCGGGCGACGGCGAGGTCGCCACCCGCCGCTTCGCGCGCGTCAACGAGATCCTGCGCGTCGCCGTCCTTGCCTTCGACGTCATCGAGACCATGCGCCCGCACGACTTCCTCAAGTTCCGCGACCTGCTCAAGCCCGCCAGCGGCTTCCAGAGCGTGCAGTTCCGCGAGATCGAGTACCTCGCCGGCGCCAAGGACCGGCGCTTCCTCACGCTCTTCGCCGGCGACCCCGCGGTCGAGCGCCTGCGCCGCCGCCTGGACGAGCCCTCCCTCTGGGACGCCTTTGTCGGCTTCCTCGCCCGCCGCGGCGCCGCGACCGAGCCGCCCGCCGCCCTCAAGGCTACCCTCGCGGCGGTCGAACGCGGCGAGCACGGCGAACCCCTGATCCTGCTGGCGCACGCGCTCATCGAGTTCGACCAGCGCGTGGCGGTGTGGCGCGCCCGCCACATCCAGATGACCGAGCGCATGATCGGACGCAAGCCCGGGACCGGCGAGAAGCTCTTCCAGCGGCTCGCCGATACGGGTTATTCCGTACTCGGCGCGGGTGGGGTCGATTACCTCGAGACCACCCTCGGTCGGCGCTTCTTCCCGCTGCTCTGGGAAGTCCGGTCGGAGCTCACGGCATGAGACGCGCCCGTGCCGCGGCGGGAAGCAAAGCCGCCGTCGCCGACCCGGAGGAGGACCTGCTCGCCCTGCGCGGCGAATTCCCGATCCTCGCCACCAGCACCTACCTGCTCAGCCACTCGATGGGCGCGATGCCGCAGGCGGTGTACGGCAGCCTGGAGGCGTTTGCCGACGATTGGGCGCAGGACGGGGCCGAGGCCTGGGAGCGCTGGCTGCCGCTCATTCTCGACTGGGGCAACCTGGTCGGGCGGCTCCTGCATGCCGAGAAGGACAGCGTCATCTTCCACCAGAACGTCTCGGTGCTGATGGCGATCGCCGCCTCCTGCCTGCGACCGACGCGGCGGCGCAACCGGGTGGTCTACACCACGCTGAACTTTCCGACCAATCACTACTTCTGGCAGGTGCAGCCGGGGATCGAGGTCGTGCGGGTGGCGAGTCCGGACGGGATCACGGTGCCGACCGAAGCGCTGACCGCGGCGCTCGACGAGCGCACGCTCGCCGTCGTGGTCGACCACGGAATCTACGTGAGCGGCTACCTGCAGGATGTGGGGGCGATCGCGGCGGCGGCGGCGCGCTGCGGTGCCGCCACCATCGTCGACGCCTACCAGACGGTCGGCTGCGTGCCGATCGACGTGCGCGCCTGGGGGGCGGATTTCGTGCTCGCCGGCGCGCACAAGTGGCTGTGCGGCGGGCCCGGCGCCGCTTTCCTCTATGCGCGGCCGGACCGGTTGCGCGCCGCCGAGCCGGCGCTGGCGGGCTGGATGTCGCACGCCGCGCCCTTCGCCTTCGAGGAGCGTCTGCGCTACGCCGATACCGCGTTCCGTTTCGCCGGCGGCACGCCGGGGATGGCCTCGCTGCACGCGGCGATCCCGGGCATCCGGCGCGTGGCCGAGGTCCATCCGGAGCGGGTGCGCGCGAAAAACGTGCGCCAGATGAATAAGGTGATCACCCTGGCCGACGCGCGCGGGCTGGAGGTGCGGTCGCCGCGCGACGCGTCGCGGCGCAGCGGGCTGGTGTGCCTGAACTTCCCGGGCGCGGAGGCGGCGACGCGCGAGCTGGTGCGGCGGCGCATCTTCGTGGACTACCGGCCGGGCGCGGGCATCCGGCTGTCGGCGCACTTCTACACGACGGACGCGGAGCTCGAGACCTTTTTCGGCGCGCTGGACGAGATCCGGGGGGCGGGCGGAGCGGGCGGGGCGGCTCGGGGATCGAAAAAAAGATAGCCACTGAACACACGGAGCACACCGAGAGGTTTACGGGCCATGGCGAACGATCTGTTGCTGGGGCGGATGGCGGTGGCGCGCGGCCTGATTTCGAACGCGCAGCTCGACGAAGCGATGGCGGAGCAGGCGGGGCGAACGCCGAAGCCGCCGCTGGGCGCGCTCCTGGTGGCGCGGGGCTGGTTGCGGCAGGAGACGCTGGACGGGCTGATGCAGTCGCAGGACAAGCTGCTGCGGGTGCGCGATCCGCTGACGCGGGAGCGGCTGGAGGATCGGACGCTGTCGCAGATCATTCTGCGCGAGAAGATGGCGCCGCCGGAGGCGGTGAACCGGGCGCAGGAGCAGCAGGCGAAGTCGGAGTCGGGCGGGCGTTTCCGGCGGCTCGGGGACATTCTGGTGCAGCGGGGCGACCTGACCTGGGAGCAGCTCGGGCGGGCGCTGGAGATCCAGATGCTGACGGTGCGCTTCTGTCCGATGTGCGCGGCGGCGCTGCCGGCGGGGCCGGACCCGGACGCGCCGGTGGCGTGTCCACGGTGCGCGTCGCAGGTGATGAGCCATTCGGCGCTGGTAGCGTCGTCGCCGGCGGTGGCGACGCTGACGCCGTCGGACCCGACGGCCCCGACCGTGCGGAGGGGGACTGGCGAGGTGCAGCCGGAGAACCTGGCGGAGACGCGCACCGGGCCGCTGGTAGCGCCGAGCGGCGACCTGGCGCCGCTGCCGACCGAGGAAGGGAAGGATAGGGGAGAGGCAGGAGAGAAGGGGAGCGGGGGAGGGGCGGCAACCGCGTAGGCGGGGGCCGTCTCGGCAGGACCACTCCGGTCCGCCGCGCGCTCAGCGCCGCAGTTTGACTTCGCCCGCAAGTGCGGCGCGCCAGCGCGGGTCGGTGCGCAGCGCCGCGTAGCCGGGATCGCGCTCCCATTGAGCGAGGTCGCTCCAGCCCCACTCCCGCGCCGCCGTCAGGTGCGCGAACGCGGCGGCACGCAGGCGCTCCACCTCCTCCGCCGGCAGGGCCCGCGCCGGCCCCATCGGCGTCTCACGACCCGACGACAGGACCGCCAGGCAACCCGCCAACGCCAGATTCGCCTCCTGCAGATCGCCGCGCACCCCGCCGGTAGCGCCGGACGGCAACAGCAGCGCCCGGTCCCCGGCGGCCAGCGCGGCCACGGCCTCCTCAAAGCGCCGGAGCCCCGCGGCGAAGTCGTCGCGGGCCTGCGTCAGCCGCGCCATGAGCTTCGCCCGGCGCCCGCGCTCGATCAGGCTGAGCGCGGCGGCGACCTCGGGAAGCTGGGCGACCCGGTCGCGCGCGCGGGACTCCTCCAGCCGTTCCTGGAGCTCCCGATCCGGCCCGCCGGCTGCCAGCGCGGCGGCGAGGTCGGCGACCGCGTCGGACCAGCGGCGGCGCCCGAACGCCAGCAGGCCGCGCGCTTCCAGGGCGATCACCTGACGCGGGTTGATCGCGAGCGCGCGGCTCACGTCGGCCTCCGCCGCCGCAAACTGCTCCTGCGCCGCGGCGCCCCGCGTCGTCGCCCAGCGCCCCCACTGTACGCGCACCAGGCCGCGCCATGCCGGGACCTCCGCCAGCGCGGGTGCCAGCGTCTCCGACCGCTCGAAGGCCGCCACGGCCGCCGCCAGATGGGCGCGCGGGTCCCGGCCGCGCTCCTGCATCCACATCGCCTGCTCGTACTCCAGCCGGCCCCGTTCGAGCCGATTCACGTAGTCCGCCGGGCCCAGACGTTCGGCCTCGGCGACCTCGACGGCGGCCGCCGCGAAGCGCTCCCCCACGCCCGGCCGCCCCTCCGCGAGGAGCCAGCTCCCCCAGCTTCGCTGCGCCCGCGCGCGCAGCAATCGCGGCAGGTCCCAGTCGGGATCCAGCCGGACCAGTTCATCGAGGTCCGCCAGGGCCGCCGTGAGGTGCGGCTGAAGATCGGTGCGCAGCGCGCGGCACCAGATGGCGCGGTCGGAGTGGAGGTCCGCCCGCTCCGCCAGCGTGCGCCGGCGCTCGTCCGGGTCGCCGAGCAGCGCGGCGCGGTCGAGCGCGGCGAGGGCGAAGCGCCGGGCCGGCTCCGGGTCCTCGCCGCGGACGGCGAGCCACTCGCCTTCCTTGGAGCAGGCCTGGCCCAGGACCAGCCAGGCAAGGGGCGCGGTCGGGCTTTCGCGCGCCACCAGCTCCCCCTGCGCACGCGCCTCCCGCGCGAGCGGGAGCGGATCCTCGCCGCGGCGGTAGCGCCACGACCCCAGTTGCAGGAGCAGGCTGGCGAGTGCGATCCGGGCATCGGCCACCGGCGCCGGCCGTTCGAGCAGCGGCGCGAGCGCCGCCCGCGCCGCCTCCACTAGCTTAGTAGGGTTATCACCCTGGTCGATCTGCCGGATGGCGCAGGCGCCGGTCACCTCGGCCAGGCGGACCCGCGGGGTCGGGTGCTCGGGGTCCAGCCGGATGGCCTCGCGCAGATCGTCCAGCGCGGGGGCGAAGTCCGCGCCGCGCGGTTCGCCGCGCGCGGGCGCTAGTCCGGCCAGGACGGAGCGGACGGTGCCGCGGCCGAGCCAGAACGGGGCGTAGCCGCGATCGGCGCCGATCGCCCGGTCGTAGAGCGCGCGCAACGCTTCCAGGTCGGCGCCCGCTCCCAGCGCCAGGTGTCCGGTGACGCGCCGGATGCGCTCCGCGACCAGGTAGATCAAGCCCTCATAGGCCTCTTCCAGCCCGGGATCGGTCAGCAGCACCGCTTCCAGAGCCTCCTCTGCTTCCGTCGAGTCGCGGTCGTCTGCCACGGTGTAGGCGCGCGAGAGGGCGCGTGCGCAGGCGAGGTGGGCCGGCCCCACGAGGTCGCTCCCTGCGGCCGCCGGCTGGGCGAGCAGGCTTTCCAGGCGCTGGAGATCGGCGTGCAGCGCCCGCACCCGTTCGGCGATTTCCTCCGGAACGACCGCGGGAGCGGCGGGGGACGGGGCGACGGCGGGACGCGGCAGCGCCACCGCCGCTTCCGCGCCGGCGATGCGCGTGTCGTGGCGCAGCGCCTCCACGCGCCGGCGCAGCTCGGGCCCGGCGAGCACCGCGCGTTCGTAGAGGCTGGGCGCGAAGTCCGGTTGCTTGGCCAGCGCCCGCTCCTGCTCGGCGCGGGCCGCGGCGGAGTCGAGCATGGCGCGGTGCAGCCGTCCGAGGTGGTAGTGGGGTTCGGCCAGGCCGGGACCGCGTTCGATGGCGCGCGCGGCGGCGCGGCGCAGGGGATCGAGGAAGGCTGCGCGGAGATCGAACATGGGCCGGCCGGTGCGGCGGGTTTCCAGGGCGGCGCGCAGGCTTACGCGGGCGATTTCGCGCAGGGTATCGACGGCTTCGGCCTCGGCCTGCCGGCGCCCGGCCTCCGCGGCGCGCCGTTGCCCGTCGAGCGTCGAGGCTTGGCGGGTGGCGGCGCCGGCGAGGGCGAGGGCGAGCACCGCGGCGCTCGCCGCGGTCACCAGCGCGGGGCGGCGCGCCGCCCAGCGGCGCAGGCGTTCCGCGCCCGACGGGGGGCGGGCCTTGATCGGCTCGCCCTCCAGGAAACGCCGCAGGTCCTCCGCCAGCTCCCCGGCACTCGGGTAGCGTCGCTCCGGCGCCTTCTCCAGGCAGCGCAGGCAGATGACGTCGAGGTCGCGGTGCACCGGCCGCGTCGCCGGGGCCGCGCGCGAGGGCGCGCGCGGCTCGCGCTGGACGATCGCCAGCAGGGTCTCCATCGCGTTTCCGCCGGAGAAGGGGAGCCGTCCCGCCAGCCGCTCATACAGGATTACCCCGATACTCCAGAGGTCGGAGCGCGGGCCGATCTCCGCGACGCGGCCCTGCGCCTGCTCGGGACTCATGTAGGCGGGGGTGCCGAGCAGGGCGCCGGTCGCGGTCATGCGCCGGTCGCTCGCCCCGGCGGACGCCGTGGCCAGCCCGAAGTCGCTCACGTAGGGCCGCCCCTCGCGGTCGAGCAGCAGGTTGCCGGGCTTGACGTCGCGGTGGACGACGCCGGCGTCGTGGGCCGCGCCGAGGGCCCGGGTCGCCAGGCACAGCACCTCCAGGAAACGCCGCAGCGGCAGGCGCTCGCCCGCCTCCGCCAGCGTTTCCCCCTCGATGAAGTCCATGGTGAAGTAGTGCATGCCGTCGGTGCAGCCGATGTCGTGCACCGGGACGAGGTGGGGGTGGCGCAGGCCGGCCGCGGCGCGCGCTTCGCGCAGGAAACGCTCGACGGCCGCCGGGGTGGCGACCGCGTCGGGCAGCAGCGTCTTGAGCGCGACCGCGCGCTGGAGGTCCGCGTCCCAGGCCCGGTAGACCACGCCCATCCCGCCCCGGCCGAGCTCGCGTTCCAGCCGGTAGCGCCCGAAGCGACGGGGCAGCCCGGCCCCGGCCCCTGCGCGATCCGGGCCGCAGGGCGCAGGTGCTGCGGCCGACTCGGCGGGAAGGGTCGCGTCGGCCGGCGGGGAGACGAGCCGGGTGCGGGCGTCGCTGTCCGGCGTCGGCGTGGCCGACGGCGAAGCAGCCGGCAGGGTAGCGGCCTCCGGAGAGGTGGGGGCCACCGGGCGCGGGCGCGGGGGCGGGGCAGCGACTGGTGCATCGCCGGCCTGCGCGGCGGCGGCGGGGTCTCCCGCAGCCGGGCCGGCCGAGTCCCGATCGAGGGCGGGGTCGCCCATTCGCTGCCTCCAGGGGCTCGTCGCGCCGCGAGCGTGGGGGAGGGGGGGCGGACCCCGAGTCGCGGGTGGAGGTGGGGTTCCAGGTCCGCTGGAGGTCTGCTCGACGCCTCGATCCGGTCTCTACCCGGGGTCCGGCGCGCGGTAGAGGCGCAGCAGGGCAGGGACGTTCTTGAGCAGGGCCACCGGCGTGAAGAGGATGCCGAAGGGGATGCCCCACCAGCCCGCGACAAAGGTGATCGCCGTACGCTTCAGCCCGATCCGCAGGCAGCAGGAGCGGCACCCTTCGATGAGGTCCGCCTTGCTGAAGGTGATGACCAGCACGCTGACCACCTGGGCGAAGGTCTCGGAAAAACGCGTCGGGCAGGCGCGGCCACAGTGCGGACAGGGGCCGCCCGCGGGGCCGGCAGGAGCGGAGTCGGATGCCGGGGCGGACGCGGAGTCGGTCGCGGGGGCGACCGCCGCGTCCGGAGTCGGCCTCCCGGCCGCCACCGGAGCGTTCGCCGCGGTCGGCGCGGCAGCGTCGCTCGCCACCGCCGTGGACCGCAGCACCGGCCGCATCGGCTCGGTGCCCGGCGCCTTGCCGAACCCGCGCACCCGGCCGAACTTGCCGCGGTGCGACGCCATGCAGGCATCGCACGTGAAATCGCCCGGCAGCCCGAAAAGCTGCCCGCGCGGGAAGACCCCGGCGCAGCGACTGCATTGCCCGTGATCGTCATCGAGCGGCGGCATGCGTGGGGTCCTCTCTGCGACCGCAGCGGTTAAAAGGGAGCGGATTCCTCTAGAACCGGCGAAACCGGGCGGAAGCTTAGATCTTTCCGCCGCACTCGCCACAGAACTTGGCGCCCGCCGCCAGCGGCGCCCGGCACGCCGGACAGGTCGTCGGCGCCGCCGCACCCATCTTGCCGCCGCACGACGGACAGAACTTCGTCCCGGCGCTCACCGCCGCATGACAGGTCGGGCAGGAGACCGTGGCGGTCGCCGCCCCCGCCGCCGGCGCGGGCGGAGTCATGCTCCCGCCGCACCCGGGACAGAAGCGCGCCGCCGCCGGCGCCCCCGCGCCGCACTTCGGGCAGGCTACGGTGTTCGCCGGGTGGCCGCCCGCCGCCGCCTGCTGCATCATCCCCGGCATCATCGCGCCCAGCCCGGCGCCCAGGCCCATGCCGACGCCGGCCCCGGCCACGCCGCCCGGGTTCTCGGCCGCCTTCTCCATCGACACGCCGGCCTGGTACTGCATGAACTTGTTCATGTCGCCCAGGGCGCGAATCCCCGCGCCCTTGCGCATCGCCTCCTTCACCTCTTCCGGCAGCGAGAGCGAGTCGATGAAGAAGTTCACCAGCTCGATCCCCGCCTCGGCGAAGTAATCGTGCGAGCGCGACTTGACCGCGACCGCGATCTCGGTGTGAAACTGCGTCAGTTCGACGACGCGCCGCTGCTTGGCGGAGCAAAACTCCGCGATCGTCTCCTTGAGCGTGGAGACCAGGCGATCCCGGTACCAGTCCGCGAGCTCGTCGGTGGTGTACACGCCCTGGCCGCCGACCACGCTGTTGACGAAGACCTGGGGATTCGTGATGCGCAGCGAATACTTGCCGAAGGCGCGCAGCTCGACCGTCCCGAGCTGGGGATCGTCGAAGAGCATGGCTTCCTTCGTGCCCCACTTCAGGTCGTTGAAGTTCTTGAGGTTGACGAAGTAGACCATCGCCGTGAATGGGGACTGACCGTAGAGCGGGATCGAGAGCAGGCGGGTGATGAAGGGCAGGTTCATCGTGGTCAGGGTGTGGCGCCCGGGTCCGAAGGTGTCGAGCGCCTTGCCGTCGCGAAAGAAGACGGCGGCCTGGCTCTCGGTGACCACGAGCTGGGCGCCCATCTTGATCGGCGCGGAGCCTTCGAAGGGCCAGCGGTGGACCATCTCGCGGCCGGTCGGATCCTGGTATTCGATGACTTCCATCGCCTAGCCTCCTCGCAGGATGCGCTCGCGCTCGGCCATGGTCTTCTCCATGTCGCCGAGCAGCGCGGTGAGGGCCGAGACCTTGGGTTCGAGCGCCTTGGCGTCGGCGGATGCGGAGGCGGTCGCGGCGAGTTCCGCGAAGGCCGCCGGCAGGGCGCCCGACTTCTCGCGCAGGGTCAGGTCAAACTCGTAGACACGATTGAGTTCGCGGTCGTCCACCTTGACGGTGTCGAAGAACCCGGAGTAGCCGTAGTTGGCGAAGCGGACCATATTGAACAGGCGGTCGATGGCCTTTTCCAGGCGCTCGATCGGCGCCAGGGCTTCGAGGTTGCCGGAGCCGGTGAGCGTGGCGACGACGGCGCGCAGCTTGTCGCGGTGGTCGGTGAGCGCCTTGGCGACGGCTTCGCGCTCGAGCTTGTCGCAGTCGCGGCGGGATTCCTTGTCGGCATAGCCCTTGTACCCGGGCACGTTTTCGAGCAGGGTCTCGAAGGCGCCCTTCTGGCGTTGGGCCCGGTCGTAGAGGTTGTCCATCCGTACCCCTTGCTGTGGCGGAGAAGTCGCGGGATCGCGCTAGCGTCCGGCCGCGGGCAGGGCGGCCGGGTCGCTTGCGCGCTGGGGCGGATCGAGGACGTCGGGCGCGAAGCCCTTCTCGATCTCGCCGCCGACGAAGCGGAACTGGTTGATGATGCGGCGCGCGCTGGAGCCTTCGCCGGCGAGGGCGGCGGCGCGCGCGTATTCGTCGATCAGGAGCTGGAGCCGGTCGGCGACCGGCGCGGGCAACGCGGCCTTGAGGGCGACGAGGCGCGCCGCGGCGGTTTCATGCTGGGCCTTGATATCCGGTGATTCCCCGAAAAGTGCATCGACCAGGGTGCGGTGGGCCGTCTGCCATTCGGCGTAGGCGTCGCGGTAGGCCGCCG
>JACRIP010000050.1 GCA_016220045.1 Planctomycetota bacterium | reverse complement strand
GGGGCTGAGGCTGATCGGCGTCGGCGGCCCGCGCATGGCCGCGGCCGGCGTCGAACTGCTCGCCGACGTGACCCAGAGCGGCGCGGTCGGCATCGGCGAAGCGCTCGGCCACGTCGCCGAGTTCGCCCGCCTCTACCGGCGCCTGATCAGCGTGCTGCGCCGCGAGCGCCCGGCGGGCGCGGTCCTGATCGACTCGCCGGAGTTCAACCTGCGCTTCGCGGAGCGCGTGAAGGACCAGCGGGTGCCGCTGGTCTACTACATCAGCCCGCAGCTCTGGGCGTGGCGGCCGGGCCGCATCAAGGACGTGGCGCGCCTGGTCGATCGCATGGTGGTCTTCTTCCCGTTCGAAGAGGAGCTCTACCGCGCGCACGGAGTGGATGCGCGCTGCGTCGGCCATCCGCTGCTCGACATCCTGGCGCCGGAGATCGCGGCCGGGGCGGCGGACCCGGTTGCCGCCCGGGGCGCCGCGCGGCGGGCGCTCGGCCTGCCGGAGGCCGGGCCGGTGATCGGCCTCTTTCCCGGCAGTCGCGGCGTGCTGGTGCGCCGGCACCTGCCGATCCTCGCGGACGCGGCGCGCCTGATCCTCCGGGACATGCCGGATGCGCGCTTCGTCGGCGGCTGCGCCCCCGGGATCGAAACCGCGGACTTTTCCGCACTCGCGGCCGGCCTGCCGCTCGCGGTCGTGCGCGGCGCGAGCTACGACGCGATGCGCGCCTGCGACCTGCTCCTCGTCGCGTCGGGCACGGTGACGCTGGAGGCCGCGCTGCTCGGCGTGCCGATGGTCGTGATGTACCGCCTCGGCCTGTTGAGTTGGCTGGTCGGCCGACTGCTCCTGAAAACCCGGGTATTCGCCCTGCCCAACATCGTGGCTGGGCGGATGCTCGTGCCCGAGCGGATGCAGAGCGACGCGACGCCGGAGAATCTGGCCGCCGAAGCGTTGGCGATGTTCCGCGCGGGCCGGCTTTCCCGGATCGCGGCGGAGCTGGCGGCGCTCCGCGACCGGCTGGGCGGGCCCGGCGCCGCCGGCCGCGCGGCGGAAGCCGTCCTGGACCTCCTGCGCTGCCGCTCCGCCCCGTAGCCCGGCAAAATTCAATCTACAATTTGCCGTTCCCAATCTACAATTCCCCCGCCCCGCCCAGCGCCGTCCTGATCCCTGATCCCTGGCCCCTGGTCCCCCCTGTTCTCGCGGATCCCCCCGCCGATGTCCGACACCGTCCTCGTCACCGGCGCCGCCGGCTTCATCGGCTCCCACCTCGCCGAGCGCCTGCTCCGCGACGGCTACCGCGTCGTCGGCCTCGACGAATTCAACGACTACTACGATCCCCGCATCAAGCGCGAGAACTTCGCCGCGGTCCGCGCCGCCGGCCCGGCCGAGCTGATCGAGGGCGACATCCGCGACGCCGCCCTCTGCCGCCGCGCGCTCGAGACCTGGCGCCCCGCGGTGATCGTCCATCTCGCCGCGCGCGCCGGCGTCCGCCCCTCGCTCGTCGACCCGATCCTCTACGAGCAGGTGAACTGCTGCGGCACGATCAACCTCCTCGAGGCCGCGCGCGCCGTCGGCGGCGTCCGCCGCTTCGTCTTCGCCTCCTCCTCCTCGGTCTACGGCGTTTCCCCGCGCGTGCCTTTCCGCGAGGACGACCCCGAAATCGAGCCGATCTCCCCCTACGGCGTCACCAAGCGCGCGGGCGAACTGCACTGCCGCGCCTATAGCCGCCTCTACGGCCTCTCGTGCGTCTGCCTGCGCTTCTTCACCGTCTACGGCCCGCGCCAGCGTCCCGACATGGCGATCCACAAGTTCGCGCGCCTGATCGAGGCCGGCCGCGAGCTTCCGGTCTTCGGAGACGGCCGCTCCATCCGGGATTACACCTATTACGAGGACGTGCTCCAGGGCATCCTCGGCGCCATGAACGTCGACACGCCCTTCGACATCTTCAACCTGGGCGAATCGCGCACCGTCGAGCTTTCCCATCTGATCCGCCTGCTCGAGGAAGCCCTGGGAAGGAAGGCCCTCCTCAAGTGGCTGCCGGATGCGCCCGGGGATGTGCCGCAGACCTTCGCCGACATCTCGAAGGCCCGCCGGCTCCTCGGCTACGCTCCGGCCTTCCCCATCGAGGAAGGCGTCCGGCGCTTCGCCGCCTGGTTGCGCCGCCCGACCGCGACGTAGCCCCGGCCCCTTGCCTCACGGCCCGGAGATCTTCGCCATGCGCTCGGAATTCCGTGACCGCGTCGCCGGGCACTTCGACGCCCTCGCCGAGGACTACGACCGCCTCAAGCGCCGCAATGCCTACTATCACGAAGAGCTCGAAGCCTTCGTCCGCGGCGCCGTCCCGCCCGGACGCTCCGTCCTCGAGCTCGGCTGCGCCACCGGCTCCGTCCTCGCCTCCACCCGCCCCGCACGCGGGGTCGGCATCGACATCAGCCCGCGCATGATCGAGGTCGCCCGTCGCCTCCACCCCGACCCGGCCCTGCGCTTCGAGGTCGCCGCCGCCGAGGAGTTCGCTTCCGACCAGCCCTTCGACTTCGTGATCCTCAACTCCCTCCTCGACTACGTCGAAGACCTGTGGCCGGTCTTCGAGCGCATCCATTCCTACTGCACGCCCGACACGCGCATCCTCGTCACCTCGGAGAACCCCCTGTGGGAGTTCGCGCTGCGCCTTGCCAACCGCGGCGGACTGCGCATCCCCGACACCCGCCGCAACATGGTCACGATCAACGACGTCGCCGGGCTGATGCGCCTGCTCGATTTCGAAGTCTACGCCTCCGGGTATCGCGTCGCCCTGCCGAAGTACGTTCCCCTGCTGTCGGGCGTCCTCAACAAGGTGCTCCCGCGCCTGCCCGGGCTGCGCAACCTCGGCTGGCGGCAGTTCCTGGTCGCCCGCCCGCTTTCCCGCACCGTCGCGTCGCGCGGCTACTCCTGCTCCGTCGTCATTCCCTGCTACAACGAGGAGGGGAACGTCCAGGCGGCGATCCGCCGCACGCCGACGATGGGCACGCGCACCGAAATCCTCATCGTGGACGACGGCTCCGGCGACCGCACCGCCGAGCTGGCGCGCCGCGAGGCCGAGACCGACCCGCGCGTGCGCGTCGTCTCCTACGCCCCGAACCGCGGTAAGGGCTACGCCGTACAGCAGGGGTTCCGCGCCGCCACCGGGGACGTGGTCATGATCCTCGACGCCGACATGGCCGTGATGCCCGAGGAGCTGCCCCGCTTCTTTGCCGCCATCGACCACGGCGCCGCCGAGTTCGTCAACGGCACCCGCATGGTCTACCCGATGGCCGATGCCGCCATGAAACTCCTCAATTTCTTCGGCAACAAGATGTTCGGCATCATCCTCTCCCTCATCATGGAGCAGCGCAACACCGACACCCTGTGCGGCACCAAGGCTTTCCTGCGGCGCGACCTGCCCGACATCCCCTGGAGCGACACCTCCTGGGGCGATTTCGACCTGCTCTTCGGCGCCTCCAAGCTCCGGCTGCGCATGGCCGAGCTGCCGGTCCACTACCAGGCGCGCACGGCCGGCGAATCCAAGATGAAGGCGTGGAAGCACGGCTGGAAGCTGCTCAAGGTGTGCCTCCACGGACTCCGTATCCTACCGTAGCTGGAGAGATGCATGTTCGCCCTGGTCACCGGCGGGGCCGGCTTCATCGGCGCCAACCTCGTCCACCGGCTGCTCGAGCGCGGCGACGACGTCGTGCTCTTCGACTCGCTCGCGCGCCGCGGCGCGGAGCGCAACGTCGCCTGGCTGCGCGCGGCCGGCGCCGGTCGCCGCCTGCGCGTCGTGCGCGCCGACCTGCGCGACCCTGCCGCCGTGCGCAAACTCTTCGCCGGGCGCGCCGCACTCCCCATCGACGCCGTCTTCCACCTCGCCGCCCAGGTCGCCGTCACCACCTCGGTCCGCGACCCGCGCCTCGATTTCGAGATCAACGCCCTCGGCACCTTCAACCTGCTCGAGGCCGCGCGCGCCGGCGGGCGCCGCCCGACCCTCATCTACGCGTCGACCAACAAGGTATTCGGGGAAATGCCCGATCTGCGCGTCCGCGCCGGCCGCACCCGCTACCGGCCGCTCAACTACACGCGCGGCATCCCCGAGACCTACCCCCTCGACTTCCACTCGCCCTACGGCTGCTCCAAGGGCGCCGCCGACCAGTACGTGCGCGACTACCACCGCTCCTTCGGCCTGCCCACCGTCTCCTTCCGCCAGTCCTGCATCTACGGCAACCGCCAGTTCGGGACCGAGGACCAGGGCTGGCTCGCCTGGATCTCCGCCTGCGCCCTCGCCGGCCGGCCGGTCACGATCTTCGGCGACGGCAAGCAGGTGCGCGACGTGCTCTACGTGGATGACCTGGTCGACGCCTACCTCGCGTGCGCCGCGCACATCGACCGCGCCGCCGGCCGCGTCTACAACATCGGCGGCGGCCCGCAGAACACCCTCTCCCTGCTCGAGCTCATCGCCCTCCTCGAACGCCTGCTCGGCCGGCCGGTGGCCTGCCGCTTCGGCGATTGGCGCATCGGCGACCAGAAGTTCTTCTGCTGCGACATCGCCCGCGCGCGGAAGGAATTCGGCTGGTCCCCGAAAATCGGCGTCGCGGACGGCGTCGCGCGCCTCGTCGACTGGCTCCGCCCGCAGCTCGACGTCATTTTCGCCGGCGTCTAACGTCGTTTAACGGAATAAGGATCGATCGATGCGCGAACGGGTGTTGATCACGGGCGGCGCCGGGTTCATCGGCTCGCACGTCGCAGACCGCCTGCTCGCCGACGGCTTCGACGTGACCGTCTTCGACACGCTCGACCCGCAGGTGCATGGCCGGCGCGTCCGCCCCGCCTACCTCGCCCGCGACGCGCGCCTGCTCCGGGGCGATATCCGCAACCGCGAGGCCGTGCGCAAGGCCCTCGCCCGCATCGACGTGGTGATCCATCTCGCGGCCGCCGTCGGGGTCGGGCAATCCCAGTATGAGATCCGGCGCTACGTGGAGGTGAACGAGCTGGGCACCGCCACCCTGCTCGACTGCCTCGCCAACGGCAAGCACCGCGTGCGCAAGCTCCTCGTCGCCGCCTCGATGTCCTCCTACGGCGAAGGCGCCTACCGCTGCGCCGCCTGCGGCCTGGTCCGGCCCGCCCTGCGGCCGCCCGCGGAGGTCGGACCCGGCCGCTGGGAGCCCCGCTGCCCGCGCTGCGCCGGACCGCTCTCGCCTGCGCCCACCGCCGAGGACCAGCCCTACCACGAGAACTCCACCTACGCCATCACCAAGGCCAACCAGGAAGCCCTGGTCCTGAACTTCGGCCGGACCTACGACCTCCCCGCCGTCGCCCTCCGCTTCTTCAACGTCTACGGCCCGCGCCAGTCCCTCTCCAATCCCTACACCGGCGTCGCCGCCATCTTCCTCAGCCGCGCCAAAAACGATCATCCCCCGGTGGTCTACGAGGACGGCAAGCAGACCCGCGACTTCGTCTCGGTCCACGACGTCGCCGAAGCCTGCCGCCTCGCGGTCGTGCGCGATGCCGCCGATCACCGGGCGATCAACATCGGCACCGGCGTCCCGTTGCCCGTCGCCGGCATGGCCGAGTCCATCCTGAAACTGCTCGGCAAGACCTTCGCGCCCACGATCACCGGCGCGTTCCGCAAGGGCGACGTCCGCCACTGCTACCCTGACCTGACCCGCGCGCAGACCCTGCTCGGCTGGACGCCCCGGGTCTCCTTCGAGGAGGGGATGCGCGAGTTGATCGCCTGGAGCGATACGGTAACTGCCCGAGACGGCTTCGCGAAGGCGCACCGGGAGATGGCGAAGAAGGGGCTGGTGTAGCCGCCGGCGGCCGGAGTGGGAGGAGACCGCGCCATTGTGGAATGCAGAGTGAAGAATGTAGAATGACCGCGCCGCACGGGATCGGACCTTGCCGGAGGGACTTGGGAATGCAGAAGCCGCTTGGCGCCGGGAGTCGGCGCGGCACGGCGATGACGGAGTACGCGCTCATCGTCTCCATCGTGGCGATCGCGCTGATGCTCGTCACCACGATGTTCGGGCGCCAGATCGCCGCGCTCTTCCAGCGTTCGAGCAGCGCGCTCGGGACCGGCGAGGTCGCGCCTGCGCCCGCGGCGATGCCCGGCCAGTACACGTCGATCAGCGACTACTCGTTCGACGGGCGGGGGGGACCCGGCTCGACGCCGGGCATCGAACCGCCCACGACGGCCGCCGAACGACTCGCCGCGGCGCGCGCGCTCCTCAACTCTTTCCCCGACGGACGCACCATCCTGGCCTACCTCGACGCCCACGGCGTCTCCGTCGTTTCCGCGAGCGGCGACGGCTCCTACTACAGCAGCGGCAGCAGTTCGGTCACGCTCAACACCGACGGCTCGGCCGAGGACATCGCGCTCACCCTGATCCACGAGGCGAATCACGCCCGCTACGACAAGGAGGGGGTGGGCGCGAACATCGCGACCGACACGCGCGCCGACTACGTCAACAAGATGATCGAGGAGGAGACGGTCGGCACGGTGGCGTCGATCGAGCTCAAGAATGCGCTGCTCGCGCGCGGCCGGCCGGTGACCGCGACCTTTCCCGGCGAGGGCGATTACAATGCCGCCTACGCGCGGGCGGTCGCCGATCTCCGGGCCGCCAATCCGGGTGCGACCCCCGCGCAACTGGAGACCGCGGGGCGCGCGGCCGGGCGCGCCGCCGTGCGCCGGGATTTCGACGACGGCACCTTCACCACCAGCAACACGGGTGCGACCTACCCCACCTACTACGGCTCCGCCTGGGACGGGGCGCACCCGTGACGGGTAGGGGCCGATTCGAGCGCGGCGTCCAGAGACCGGCGACCACACGGCGCGCGAGCGACCAACTCCGGTGGATGGTCTCACTGTCCCAATGTCCCATTGTCCCATTGACGTCGTGACGCCACCTGGGCGTACCGGAGCGAACGGCATTGAATCCTGCACCGGAGTGCGTCACCCGGGGGCCTACCCGAGAACTTGGATCGGTACGCCCACTCCGCCTCCGGAATCCAATGAGACAATGCGACAGTGAGACAATCGGCTCTGCCACCTCAACCACGGGCCGCCACCCGCTCACGAACAGGAGATGCCACATGGGTTCTTTTCATAGGCCATCGGGCGTTCGCCCGTTCATTCAGCTTCTCTTTCTTGCGGCGGGCCTGTTCACGGCCGGCCGGGCGGAGGCCATGACGACGGCGGAACTGGTCGCGGAACTGAAGAAGCTCGGCGCCGACGAAGCGGCGTTGATTGCCGCGTACCCGGCGACGATCGACGAGAGCCGGCCGGATTTCCTGGGCGGCGCGGCCTACCTCAAGGTCACGGTGCGCCACCCGAATCACCCCCATGTGATGCGCTTCGTGCGCGCGACCGGCGGCGCGCTCTATCGGCTGACGCTCGGCGCGGCCGAAGTCGAGCGCATGCAGGCCGAGCTGAAGCCTGCGCCGGCGGACGCGGACGCGGCGCTGCGTTACGTGCAGTGGCTGCTGGGCGTGACCGAGGGCGGCGCCTTCTGGCTGGTCGCCAATGTCGCCGATGTGCCCTTCCTGCCCGAGCGCAAGGACGACCCGGATCGCGCCGCCGCGCTCGCGAAGGCGCGTGCGGAACTCGCGAAAAAGCTCGCGCCGCCGGCGACCCGCGCCGAGACCGAGGGGTTCGCCGTA
Source organism: Planctomycetota bacterium (assembly GCA_016220045.1). GTDB lineage: Bacteria > Planctomycetota > MHYJ01 > WSZJ01 > JACPWG01 > JACRIP01. Next base: position 276 of record JACRIP010000050.1, on the reverse strand, counting down.
GAGCAGTGCGCGGTGCGCAAGCGCGACCTGGTGCGCTACGTCGTCCGCGTGACGCGCGACGGACGGACGACCGTCAAGCGCGAGACCCTCGCCGCCGACCTGCCGGTGGTGATGGTGATCGGCGACTAGTGTCCCGTCTACGCCAAAACCATGGGTTCGGAGCCACGCTGACCGGCTTGTAGTCCCGGGCTTTAGCCCGGCCGCCGGCAACAGCGGCGGGCGGCCGGGCTGAAGCCCGGGACTACAAACGGAGGTCCGCCTACCTGCGGTTTTGGC
>JACRIP010000438.1 GCA_016220045.1 Planctomycetota bacterium | reverse complement strand
CGTCGCGACAAAACACGCTTTCGGTGATTAGTAGCACAGTGCGGCGCGCCGCCCTGTGCCTCTGTGCCACAGCAGTGGCAAACGTTGTTTTTTCGGCAAGCTTTTCGGCCTACCGCGTCAGCTCCGTAATCGCCCAATCACACAATCGCCAAATCGCCCAATCGAAGCACCGCCAGACCTGCGCTTGCGCTTGGGTTGCGGGCCATGCCCGCCCTATGGTTCAGTCGTCGCTGCGCAATTCCGGACATGCACCACGATCATGCACCCGCCTTGCCTCCCGCGCGGGACTCGGCTAGACTGTCGCGAACCGTTTCGTAAAGCCGGACCGCTACCGCCCCGTCCCCCTCCGAGAATCCAGGACATGACGCCGCCGCCACGCCCGTCGCCGCCTCCGCCGCCCCCGCTCCGCGCGCGCCCGCGCTCCACCCCCGCCCCGCAGCTCATCCTGCCGGTCGGGACTCAGGTGGTTTCCCGGATCGTGGTCAAGGGCGGTCGCGGTCGCCCCCCCGCTCCGGCCGGCGCGGTCGGCGAAGTCGTGCGCGCGCCCGCCGACGCCACCCACGCCTACCGCGTACGTCTCGCCGATGGCCGCGAAGTCGGCCTCAAGCGCGGCCAGCTTCAGGTCCGCCGCCTGGCCCAGCGCGCCGGCTTCGCCCGCCCGGCCGAGCTCGACCTCTTCCCCTACGTCATCTACCGCTGCGTCATCGGCTCCCGCGCCTACGGCCTCGACCAGGCCGGCTCCGACACCGACCGGCGCGGCATCTACCTGCCCCCCGCCGACTGCCAGTGGTCGCTCTTCGGCGTCCCCGAGCAGCTCGAACGCGCCGCGACCCAGGAGTGCTATTGGGAGCTGCAGAAGTTCCTCCGGCTCGCGCTCCAGGCCAACCCCAATGTCCTGGAATGCCTGTATACGCCGCTCGTCGAGCTGGCGACGCCCCTGGCGCGCCGCCTGCTGGCGCTCCGCGGCTGCTTCCTGTCGCGGCTCGCCTACCAGACCTACGGGGGCTACGTCCTTTCGCAGTTCAAGAAACTTGAGCAGGACCTGCGCGCGCGCGGCGCGATCAAGTGGAAGCACGTGATGCACCTGATCCGCCTCCTGCTCTCCGGCATCACGCTGCTGGAAGAGGGCGCGGTCCCGGTGGACGTCGGCCCGTACCGGGAGCGCCTGCTCGCGATCCGGCGCGGCGAGGTCCCCTGGGCGGAGGTCGAGGCCTGGCGCCAGGAGCTGCACCGGCGCTTCGACGCCGCCTATCGCGACACCCGCCTGCCCGAGCGGCCGGACTTCGAGCGGGTGGACGATTTCCTGGTCGTCGCCCGGCGCAGCATGTTGTAGGGGCACCGCCGCATGGACTTGGCCGACCCGCGGTTGCGCGCCGAAATCGGGCGTCAACCCTATCCTTTGCTCTTCGTCACCGTGAGCGGGGCGCACCTCTACGGGTTCGCCTCGCCGGATTCGGACTACGACCTGCGCGGCGTCCACCTCCTGCCCGCACGCACGGCCCTCGGGCTCGATCCGGGACGCGAGACGATCGAGGTCTCGGCCCTGCGCGACGGCCTGGAGCTGGACCTGGTCACCCACGACGCGAAGAAGTTCTTCCTGCTCCTGCTCAAGAAGAACGGGTACGTCCTGGAGCAGCTCTTCTCGCCGCTGGTGCTCTACGCCGCGCCCGAGCATGCGGAGCTGAAGGAGCTGGGGCGGGGATGCGTGACGCGCTTCCATCACCATCACTACCTGGGCTTCTACGAGACCTCGTGGCGGCTGTTCGAGAAGGAGCAGCCGCATCGGGTGAAGCCCCTGCTCTACGTCTATCGGGTCCTGCTGACCGGGATTCACCTGATGCGAACGGGGGAGGTGGAGGCGAACCTGCCGCGTCTGAACGAGGAATTTCGGCTGTCCTGGGTGCCGGAGCTGATCGCGCGCAAGCAGGCGGGCCCGGAGCGCGCGACGCTGGCGGACGCGGACGTGGAGTTGCACCGGCGGGAGGTTGCGCGGCTGCGGGGCGTGCTGGAGGAGGCGGCGGCGGCGAGCACGCTGCCGGCGCGGCCGACGGCGCGCGCGGCGCTGAGCGATCTCCTGGTGCGGCTGCGGATGAGGCAGGGCTGAGGGCGCGGCGCGGCCTCACGAGACTCCGACCTCGCTGACCTCGCGGCGCAGGCGAGGACGCCTGCGCCACAAGGGCTCCGAGCAAGTCGCCGGTCGACCGAGAAGGTCATCCGCCATTGTGGTGCGGGCCTTCCGGCCTGCACCGAAGGGCCACTGATCGCTGCCTTTTACGACCGCCTCTTCAGACGGAGCGCCTGCCGATGGCGATGCGCAATGGCCCTTCGCTCCGCCTGAAGGCGGAACTACGAACGAGCCGCGTGGCCGGTCTTCCAAGCTTGGCCCTGCGGGCGTACCTGGTGGCCGGCTGCGGACGTACAAGCAGGAGCACTACCCAACCGACGAAAGATGGATCCTCGTCTGCGGGATGAACCCGGCAGGCATCATCCACGTTGACTGGACGGATGAGCCGCCTCGGGCAAAGGCCCTGCGATCTCCCAGACGGAAGAGGAGGTGACGATGAGCGCCCCGGATCCATACCTCGAGGTGGTCCATGAGCATTGGGCCGAAATCGTCACGCTCTACCGGGCCTTCGAGGAGAGGCGTCCGGTGATGCTCTACGATCTGCAGGAGCGGCGGATCTACGCCTATCCCTATGCGGCCTACCGGGCGGAGCTTTCGCCCCGATCAAGGAAGCTGCTGACAGCGCAGTACCGGGAGGCAAAGAAGGAGGACCGGATCGTGGTCTTCGTGCGCGACAACGAAAAGAAAAAGCTGGTCTCGTATTGCCTGGCCTGAGCCCCGCGGTTCGAGGTCACCGGGTCGGCGGGCCGGGCAGACGGGAACCAGGTCGCAACCGATCGCGGACGGTCGCCCGAGCGCGGGAGCCGGCGCGCGCCAACTCGGCGGTCGATGTTGTGTTTACAGATTCATCTTGCACAACAAAGACCGCCATGCTACCCTGCGCCGGTTCCTTTTGGAGGACACCCATGGCGTACGTACGGCAGCGCGGCAATCAACTGGCCATCGTGCATGGCGCACGGCACTCGGCGACCGGCAAGGTGGAGCAACGCATCCTCTTCACCCTGTTCTCGAAGCCCGAGGCGCTGGAGGCGATCGGCAAAGGACCGGAAGGCAACGACGAGCGGTTCCGCAGCCTGCTCGAATACCAGTACCCGGAGATCCCGTTCAACTGGAAGGCCATGAATCGCGCCATCGCCGCGAACCTCGACGTTCTCCCGGACACGTACGAGTACCGCGACGCGCGCGTGCGCAGCCACTTTCGCCAGGACCTCTGCGCCTTCGCCCGCCAGATCATTCTCTCCGACCCGCGGGACCTCGCGTCGGCCGGCGAGGTGATCCGCGAACATCGCCACGAGCTGGAGTACATGACGGACCTGATCCGCTTCTGGCTGGAGTGCTGCGACCAGGAGCCGCCCGGGCGTCCCGCCGACAACGAGTACTGCTGGCGCTTCGCGCTGCGGGGCAGCGACGTGCCCCAGGACGCGGAGGAGCATGCAGCGGACCTGTTCGAAGAGGGCAAGTACGACGCGGCCGAGGCGATCTTCAAGCTGCTCCACGACTCCTTCGGCGAGTACGCGGAAGGCCACAACTACCTGGGCCTGATCGCGCTGGAGCGCCGGAACCCGGACCTGGCCATCGCTCACTTCCGCAAGACGGTCGAGCTCGGTCGGCGGCACTTCCCGAAACGGGTATCGAAGAAGACCTTCCGCGAGAACTATCGCGTCCGTCCGTACCTGCGTGGGCTGACCAACCTGGCCGCGACGCTCAACCAGGTCGGGCGCTACCCGGAGGCGCTGGCCATCCTCGACCACTTGGATCAGGAGTGCGGCGACGCCTTCACGGCGGACTCCTACCGCGCCGCCATCGCCCTCAACACGGGAGCGTGGGAAGAGGCGGCGAACCGCGCTTCTCGCTACTGTGAGATTGACCCGTCCCAGAGCCTGCCGACCTGCCTGGCCTTTTTCCAAATGGGCCGGCGCCGGGAAGCGGCGGCCCATCTGCTCCACGGGGCGCTGAATCACCCGCTGGCGACCCGGATGCTCCACGGCCTGCGCGCGACGGAACCCCGCTCGCGGGAAGAGCAAGAGGACTGGAATCTCGGCGTCTACACGATTCGGAATCTGGGCGCGTACCTGAAGCAAAGGCGCCCGGCGACGCGGGCCTTCTTCCGCCGCCTGCTCAAGCACCCCCATCTGCTCTCGCTGCAGGCGCAGATCGCTGCGGCAAAGCGAGTGCGGCGGAATGAACGCCAGGCTGGGCCTACCGGCACCTACGAGGTAATGACCCGCATGGGCACGCTGGACTTCGCTCGCGGTGAGGTCGGAGTCCTTCTGGAGTCGTCGGCCGCGGACCCCGCGCAGGACCGGCGGCGGGGCCGCGTCGCTACGGCGCTCTCCTGACGCGGCCCGGATCCCACCGCGTCTCCGTCGGCACGTCTGCCCCGGGTCGGCCCTGACGACCCTTCGTGGGAGGCCTTCGCAAAACCCGACATTGCCGGCCCTGCGAGTGCGGGCGAGGACGCCTGCACCAAAACCGTTGAAGACCTCCCGAATGAACCATGATGTGCGCGGAACCCTGGTGGCGCAGGCGTCCTCGCCTGCGCCGCGAGGTCTCCCGCGTCGGAGTCCCGCTGGGGTGGTCCGATCCCCAGAACGAGGCATTCCCACCCGATTCGACCTTTTGCGCGTCTGGATTCGCTTGCGCGCTTCCCGCGTAGATTGATCGTTTCTCATTCAGACACGGCCCCGTCTCTGCGACGGTCGCCCTGACTTTTGAGCGGCAACCGATTACGATAACCTTGAGTTCCGAGCGCATGACGCTCGCCCGGGACGCCGTGCCCGATCTCCGCGGAGAGGACGCCGTGAAAAGGCTCGTGGAAGCTCAGCTCCTGGCCTGAAAGCAGGCCCGCCGCCGAAAGCCCCTGATCGTCCGCGGGGCACGGCAGGTCGGCAAGACCTGCTCCGTGGTGAAATCCGGCCGGGAATGCCTCGTCGACCTCGTGCGGGTGGACCTGGAGCCGAATCGGGAGTGGCCCCGAGTGTTCCAGGGCACCCTTTCAGCCCGGGAGATCCTGCCCCAGCTTGAACTCCTGGTCGGCCAGCGCATCACGCCGGGGAAGACCCGCCTCTTTCTAGCGGCGTGACGACGCATGAAGACACGGTCCCATCACCGTCTTCGAGGGACCGGGACCGTGTCGCCGGCTTTCCCCTCGTTCCCTGCGCAGGAGATGGTTCATGGGCGATCAAATGGCGACCTGGGCGTTCGTGCGCCGGCTGACCTGGCACGACGTGGCGCTCGTCCTCACCGTGCTCCTCCTGTCCCGCGT
>JACRIP010000437.1 GCA_016220045.1 Planctomycetota bacterium | reverse complement strand
TCGGCCCGAGTCATCTCCACCAACGCCGCCAGCACGTGCTCGAAGAGGGCGTCCTGCTCCAGCTCGCGCCGGCTCGCCATGCGCGCGATCATGCCGATCAGCGCCCGGCCCTCGCGTGAGAGCACGAGATGCTCCACGCCGGTCTCATCGGTCTCCTCGGCCTGGGGCCCCCCGCCGCTCGGCAGGTCGCGCACGGTGAATACCTTGCCTCCGCCCGCGCGCCGCGCCGCGTCGAGCACGCGCTGGGCGGTGGCGGACAGGCCGTGGGCATCGCGACCGTCGCCGGGGAAGGAGACGACGGCGCCCGACGCGGCGACCTCGACGCGGCGGCTGCCCTCCTCCACCACGCCCTCGCCCACCTGCTGGACCAGCCGGCGCGCCAGGGAGGCGGCCGGGCCGGGCGGCGTTTCCGGCAGGAGGAGCGCGAAGATCGAGTCATGAATGCGGCCGACGATGTCGACGCGGCGCAGGGTCTTGCGCAGGATCTGCACGACGGCCGCGAGCACGCGCAGCGCCGCCGGCGCCCCCGAGATCTCCCGGATCAGCCCCAGCCGGTCCACGTCGAGGAGCACGAGCGTCAACCGCCGGCGGTAGCGCTGGGCGCGGCTGAACTCCTCCTCGAGGCGGGTGGCGAAATACCCGGCCGCGAGCATGCCGGTCTCCGCGTCGTGGACCGCGGCGCCGAGCAGGCGGAAGTTCTCCAGCGCCACGGCGGCCTGATCGCAGAAATTCACCAGCGCGTCGCGTTCCGCGCGGTCGAGCGCGCCGCCGCGGCAATCGGCGAGGCAGAGCGCCCCGAGAAAGCGGTCGCCGGAGGATAGGGGGAAGGCCGCAGGCTCGCGCGGCGGCTCGCCCGGCCGGCCGCTCTCCTTGCGGCGCGGCAGGAGCGCGAGCACGCGGACCGCCGCGGACTTGACCCCGACCGCGGCGCCGCTGCCGCCCGCGCCGCCCGTCCCGTCGAGCGCCGCCGCCACCTTCCCGTGCGTCTCGCGGTCCAGCCCCGATGCCGCCGCTACCGTCGCCTTGCCCGCCTCCTCCAAGAGCGCCACCCCCGCCCCTGCCCGCGCCAAGCCCAGCGCCGTCTCCAGGATGTACTGGAGAAGCCCGGCGTGGTCGAGGGCCTGGTTGAACCGGAGCAGCGTACGGAGGTGGGCCGTGGTCGGCGTGTCGCTCATGGACGATCGGTCCTCGTCCGGGTCGGAGGGGGGGGAGGTGTTCGGCTAGCGGACAGCGGATTCTAGCCCGCCCTGGCCTGGGGGGCAATCGAATTGTCGTCCGGTCACCGCCCGGTGGCGCCGCCGTCCCGGGTTGACCGAGTCGAGCACCCCACCCAGCCTCCGCCCTCGGTTCTCCCCATCCCTTCTCCACCACCCACGATCCACCATCCCTGATCCCTGATCCCTGATCCCTGATCCCTGATCCCTGATCCCTGACCCCTCGCCCCTCGCCCCTCCCGCCCACTCACCCCTTCGGCAGCACGTCGTACGTGTCCAGCGTCGTCCCCAGCGCCCGCCGCAGCTTCACCCACGCCTTCGCATAGTCCACCTGCGCCTTCACCTCGGTCAACTGCGCGTCCGACAGGTCCCGCTCGTACTGCAGCACGAACTGGATCGACGCCAGCCCGAGCCCGTACTTCTCGGACTCCGCCTTCAGCTTCTTCCCCGTCAGCTCCACGGTCTTCTTCGCCGCCTCGATCCGGTCGAGCGCATTCCTCGCCTCCCGGTAGGCCTCCACCACCTCCACGCCGATCCGCCGCTCCACCGCGTTCAGCTTCACGCGCGATTGCGCCAGCTCCAGTTCGACCTTCCGCAGTTTGTTTTTCGCTTCGCGATTGCCCAACGGCATCTCGAACTCGAACGCGACGGTGTAGTCCCAGAAGTTCTCGTCGATGTGCTCGACGACGGCCAGGTCGCCGTCCTCCGCCACCGCCTGCCGGGCATAGGTGTACTTGAAATCGGCCTTCGGCAGGGTGTCGTTCTCCGCCCGGATCAGGTCCATCACGTGGGTGGCGATCTCCTTGCGCGCGGCGCGCCACTCCGGGCGGCGGTCGTTGACCTTGTCCACCAGCTCGGCGGCCTTGGGCAGGGCGAAGCCCGGGGGCGCCGCGTCGGCGGCCTGCACCTCGATACGCCAGTAGTCGACATCGCCCAACGGGAACAGCAGCTTCTTGAGCGCGTCCTGCGCGTTGCGCACCGCCGCGTCCGCGGTGAGCAGGCCGTCGCGCTGCGCCGCCAGGTCCGCCTCCGCCTGGATCCCCGCAATCGCGTCCCCGCCCACCTTGGCCTTCTCGCGCGCCGTCTCCAGCAGCTTCGCCGTCAACTCGAAGGAGCGCCGGCGGCTCTCCAGCTCACGGTTCGCGCTCACCAGGTCCCAATAGGCCTTCTCTACGTTGGCTACCGTATCCAGCGCCACTTCGGCGTACTTGTACTCGGCGATCAGCCGGGTCATCTCGCCGCGGTAGATGGGCGTCTGGTTGTAGGTCCAGCCGAACCCGCGCGCCAGCGGCTGGGTCAGCTTGAATTCGCTCTTGAACACGTACTGCGGCGTGGTGCGCGCAAAGAAGAAGGCGGGCGTGCGCTGGCGTTCCCAGGACTCCGTCAGCTCCATCGTGGTGCCGAACTCCCACTTCTTGCGGAAGCCCGCGGAGTGCTTGATGTTGGAGGACGCAATGGCGTCGGAGAAGGAGAAGAGGCTGGTCAAACCTTCGAAGGCTGAGCCGGAGTCGCGAATTCCCTTCTGGGTGCTGGACTTGATGAAGGCGACGAGGTCGAACTCGCCGTAGAGCGAGTTCAGTTCGGCCGCGCGGATTTCAGGATTGAACTTCTCGATCGCGAGGTCGGAGTTGTTGGCGAGGGCGAGCTGGACGCAGTCGCGCAGCGAAAGCGTGCGCTGGTAGGCGCCGCTGCCGGTTCCGGGCGTCGCGGCCGGGTCGGCGCGGAGGGGCAGGGGCAGGAAGGGCAGGAGGAGGGCAAGCGCGACGAGCGCGGCGGCGAACCGGGCACGGGCCATGGCACCCCCGGGGGAAATTGGGATGAACCGATCAGGGCGCGGGATGATAACAGAGGAGGCAGATGAACGCAAGCGATTCGGGTGGCGGAGTGCCACGAAGCGGCGAGAAGGACCACGAAGAGACGACGGGAACACGAAGGGCCACGAAGCGTGACCCACGAAGGGCCACGAAGTGGGGCCACGACGGGGCGCGCAGGCCGAGAGGGTCGGCCGCCTCACTTCCCGCCGCCGCCGCCTGCGCCGCCCGTCGTGGCCCCCGCCTTCGTGGCCCTTCGTGGGATTCCCTTCGTGGCCCTTCGTGTTCCCGTCGTCGCTTGGTGGGCCTTTCGATGCACTGCCCAGCATCCGCGCCCCACACGTTGCGGCCCAGCGACCCGGGTCGGCGCCGCCACGAGCCTCCTTGATTTCCGCATGGACATTCGTATACTGGGGACATCCACACTGTCGGCACACCTCGGGAGGGTACCCTGCTCGTGACCGTTCTCGGCAACTCCGGCGCCGCCGCTCCACCGCCGCTCACCGGGCGCCGCCGGCGCGCGGCCCCCCGCCCCACCGCCCTCCTCTCCCTCGCCGCGCTCCTCCTCTTCCTGCTCGCCGCCCCGTGCGCAGCCCGCGCCGACGAACCCTGGGAGGACGACCCGACCCAGCCGATCCAGCTGCGCGTGCGCGTCGGGTTCGAGCCCCGCTCCGGCTTCTGCAAGGCCAACCACTGGCAGCCGGTATGGGTCGAGCTCAAGAACACCAGCGAAGAGGTCGAGGGCGAAATCCGCATCCTCCGGGAATCGCCCGCCGAGCGGCTCGAGGAGACCACCTACCACCGCCGGGTCACGCTGCCCAAGAAGTCGCGCAAGCGCTTCCCCTTCGCCTGCCTGCTCGAGCAAGGAGACAAGGGGTTGACCGTAGAGTTCATCGTGCGTCGCGGCACGGTCTGCAAGGAGGTGCCTAGCATCGGCCTGGTGGGCGACGAGGAGGACCAGGTGGTGGTGGTCAGCGACCGCCCGAACTCCTTTCAGGTCCTGGCGCCGCCGCGCGGCGGGATCGAGGCGCCGTGGAGCGTCCCGCGGCGCGTCCTGACCGCCGGGCTGGAGACGCTGCCGGAGACCTGGATCGCCTGGTCGGCGATCGACGCGCTGGTGCTCGACGAAGTCTTCCTCGACAAGCTGTCGGCGCTGCAGGCGCAGGCGATCCGGGAATGGGTGGAGACCGGCGGGACGCTGGCGGTTTGCGTCGGCAAGCTGTGGCAGCCGGTGGGGCCGTCGCCGCTGGCGGAATTCTTGCCCGCCGAGGTCCGCGGCAGCCGTGTGGTGCGCGTGCTCGCGGCCGTGACCGAGCGCTACGGCGGGCTGCTCCCGGCGGAGCGCGCCGCCGAAGAGGCGCAGGCGGCGGAATTGCGCCCGCGCGGCGGCGGAGCCGAGACCTGGCTGGCGGCTCTGGACGGCGAGCACGCGCCGCTTGTGATCGCGGCGCGCCGCGGGCGCGGGCGCGCGATCGTCTGCGCCTTCTCGCCCTCCGAGATCTCCTTCTCCGGCCTGTCCGCGCGGTCGGCGCTGCTGGAACACTGGCTCGCGGCGAAGGACTTCAAGCTGCTGCGCCAGGCGTGGACCCCGGACTCCATGACCTTCCCGTTGCCCTATCCGGAAAGCGCGGCGGCCGATCCCGGGCCGATCGCCGACCTCCTGCCCGCCCCCGCCGCCGAAGCCCCGGCGGCCGCAGGCGGGCGCAGGCAGGCCCAGGAACGCCGCGCCGCCGTCGATGACGACCCGGACGGCACGCGGCAGTTGCGCGGCGCCGCCAACCTGCTCCTCGATCAGGACTTCCTGATCAAGATCCCCCCGTGGCAGCTCGTCGGCGCGTTTCTCCTCTCCTACGTCCTCCTGCTGGTTCCAGTGAACGCCTGGATCTTCCGCCGGCTCGACCGCACGGAGTGGGCCTGGGTTTCCGCTCTGGTACTCACCGTTCTCTTCGCGCTCGGCGCGCAGCGCCTGGGCGACATCGGGGAGCGCGCCGACCTCTCCCAGGTGGCGGTCGCGGTACTCGAGGCCGGCCCCGGCGGGCGCGTCGGCGAGGCGTCGGCGATGATCGGACTCTACTCGGTCGGTCGCCTCGAGGAGGACCTCACCTTCCCCGACGGCGAAACCTGGCCCTCGCGCCTGCGCGTCCTCAAGAGCGCGCGCGGCGTGATGATGGAGACCTTCATCCTCGACGCGCAGGACGCGCCGGCGCTGCGCGCCTTCGAAATGATCCCGCGCTCCATTCGGACCTTCGAAGCCACGCGCCTGGTCCCGCTCGGCGAGGGGTTCGGCGCGGAGGCGGTGCTCGGCGACGGCGTGGTCGAAGCGCGCGTGACCAACGGCACGCCGCTCGATCTGGAGGACGCGATCCTCCTGCTCGGGCAGCAGGGTGCCTACCCGATCGGCGCGCTCAAGGCGGGCGAGAGCTTCCGTGCGCGCGCGGCCGACCGGCCGCCCGAAAAGCGCGAGACCGCGGTCGCGACCTGGCTGCGCACGCTCGACGCGCGCACCACCTGCCGCGTCATCCGCACGGTCGCTCGCGCCGCCGCCCTCGACCAGGGGCGGCACGACGACTGGCTGCTCCTCGGCTGGCTCCCGTCCTCGGTCGTCCGCTACGCCGTCGCCGGCGATCGCGTCTCCGGCGCCGAGCGCACGCTCGTGCGCGTGCCGCTCGACCTTTCCTTCGCCCCCGGCCGCGTCGTACTCGGGCCCGATCTCTGGCGCCCGCGCCTGCGCACCACCACGCGCAGCACCTTCGAGTGGTCGCCCGATGACAAGCTGACCTTCCGCACCAATACCACGGAAGCGGAAACCGTCCTCATCGATTACCGCCCGCGCGCCTGGCCCGCGGATTTCCGTCCGCTGCGGCTGGTCCGCGAGCTGACGCCCCCCCAGGAGAAGCTGCGCTGGCGGCTGCGCACCTCTGCGACGGCGGCACGCAGCGGCGCCGCCGAACCCGGCTGGAACGAAGGGTTGCGCGAGGCCAAGCTGAGCGACCGCGCGGACGCGCGCGTCGATGCGGCCAGCGGCCTCATCCAGGCTGAATTCTCCCTCGGCGAGTCCCGCAACTCCTACCGCTTCGGCGAGGCCGAAGCCGCTACCCGACTCCGCCTGACCCTCGAAGGAGAGCATTGATCCCCGTGATTGAGATCGTCAATTTCACCAAGCGCTACGAGAACTTCCTGGCGGTGGATTGCCTGCACCTGTCGATCGCGAAGGCCGACATCTACGGCCTGATCGGCCCCAACGGCGCCGGCAAGACCACGACCTTCAAGTTCCTCGCCACCCTCTTGCCGCCGAGCGACGGCGACGCCTGGGTCAACGGCCACAGCGTCGTCGACGACGTCAAGGGGGTCCGGCGCTCCATCGGGTATATGCCGGATTCGTTCGGCGTCTATGACGGCATGCGCGTCTGGGAGTTCCTCGACTTCTTCGGCGTGGCCTACGGCATCCCGAAAGCGAAGCGCAAGAAGATCATCGACGACATCCTGGTGCTCGTGGACCTCTCCCACAAACGCGACGACCTGGTCAACGGCCTGTCGCGCGGCATGAAGCAGCGCCTGTGCCTGGCCAAGACCCTGGTGCACGACCCGCCGGTGCTGATCCTCGACGAGCCGGCCTCCGGCCTCGATCCGCGCGCGCGCGTCGAGATGAAGGAGCTGCTGCGCGAGCTGCGCAACATGGGCAAGACCATCGTGGTCTCCTCGCACATCCTCTCCGAGCTCGCCGACTACTGCACCAAGATCGGCATCATCGAACGCGGCAAGCTGCTGGCGAACGGGGACGTGAAATCGATCCTGGCGCAGATCCGCGAGAACACGCTGATCGAGATCGTGGTGCTCGACAAGTGGAAGGAAGCGGAGACCATCGCCGCCCGCTGCCCCTACGTGAAGCACCTGAAGGGCGGCGGCAACACCATCCGCGTCGAGTTCAAGGGCGCGCTGGAGAAGATGGCGGAGCTGCACTGCGAACTGGTTTCCGCGGGAATCCCCCTCCTGTGGTTCCGGGAGGTCGAGCCCAACCTGGAAGAGGCCTTCCTCAAGCTCACCAAGGGCGAAGTCCAGTGATTCTCGACAATGCCGTCCTCGGACGCGAACTCCTGACCTCGCTGCGCGCGCGGAAGTCCTTCGTCGCGCACCTGGTCTTCATCCTCATCCTCTGCGCCATCGCCTACCTGGCCTGGCCGCGCGAGCAGGTCCCGATCGCCCTGCAGGCCGTGCTTTCGCGCCGCCTCTTCGACGTCTTCGCCATCGGCCAGCTCGCCCTCATCTCCATCCTCGCGCCGGTCTTCTCCGCCGGCGCCATGACCATGGAGAAGGAGAATCGCTGCGTCGACCTGCTCTTCACGACGCCGATGTCCCCCTTCACCATCCTCCTCGGCAAGTTCCTCTCCTCGATCGTCTACCTGTTGTGCATCATCTTCACTTCCCTGCCGATCCTCAGTCTCTGCTTCGTCCTCGGCGGTGTCGCGCAGTCCGAGGTCGCCTTCCTCTACATCGCCCTGCTCACGGTCGCGATCACCTTCGGCATGATCGGCCTTACCTGTTCCACCTACTTCAATCGCACCCACGCCGCGCTCTCGGTCTCCTACCTCGTGGTGCTGCCCGCGACCACCATCTTCCTGCTGCTCGCGGTCAGCATGAAATCGTACGTGGACTTCGCCCTGGTCCTGCTCGTGGCCTGCGGCATCCTGTTGCCGATCCTGGTCGGCATGACGCTGCGCCGGCTGGCACAGCCCTTCTCGGAGGTCGAAACCTCGGCGGAGCAGGAGGACCTCGCGGAGCAGGTCGGCCTGGTCCTGGTGCCCAACCAGTTCCCCGACGTGCTGCTCGCGCCGCGGCGGCGCAACGACTTCATGCCCGACGGCACCAACCCCATCCTCGACAAGGAACTCCGCTCCGAGATCTTCGGCCGCGGCACCCTCCTCATCCGCTTGATCATCCAGATTTCCGCCGCCGTCTCGATCGCGTTCCTCCCCTTCCCCTTCACCGATCTCGAGCCGGTCTACGTCGCGTACCTGCTCGCCTTCACCGCGCTCGTCACCCCCGCCTTCACGTGCAATTCCTTCACCCAGGAGCGCGAACGCGGCACCTTCGACCTGCTCGTCACCAGCATGGTCACGCCCGGGCAGATCATCTTCGGCAAGCTCCTCGCCTCCGTCCGCTGCTCCGGCGTGCTCACCCTCTTCCTCACCAGCCCGCTGATCCTGGCGTGGGTCTTCCAGAGCGAGACCTTCAAGACCTCGGAGTTTTTTTTACAGATGGGCATCCTGTGGACCACGGTCTTCTTCACCGCGGTGCTCGCCCTCTTCTACTCGCTGCTCTTCCGGACCACGCTGGTGTCGATGATCACCACCTACCTGACGATCCTGTTCCTCTTCATCGCCCCGCCGATCGCGCGCTCGATCCTGATCACCTTCACCGGGGCGCAGTACGGCGAAATCGCCTGGCTGATGCTTCCGAGCCCGTTCTTCGCCTCCTTCACGGTCGGGAACTGGGCCTGGCAGGACAAGCTCTTCCCCGACGCGCAGATGGTCGAGCTGTGGAAGTGGTTCCTGATCGGCTACAACGCGCTCTCCTGTCTGCTGCTGGCGGTGATGTGGCGCGGCTTCGAGTACTTCGTCATCGGCGCGCGGCGGAGCTCCTCCGGCACGCCGCGGCCGGCGTGGGTGGGGAAGCCGGAGTAGACCGTCTTCGTGGCCCTTCGTGGTTCCCGCCTTCGTGGCCCTTCGTGTTCCCGTCGTTTCTTCGTGGCCCTTCGCCCCCGGTTCGTGGCCCTTCTCCCCGACATTTCGCTTGTCCCCCGCCGCCACGTCCGGTAAGATGCCGAGTTCCTTCAGGCCCGAAAGGCCCGCGAGCCCCCGGGGAGGTCGCGCGTGCCCCCGCTGATCCGCGCCTTCGTTGCCGCCGAACTTTCCGCCGCGGTCCGCGCCGAGCTGGCGGCGGCGCTCGCGGAGTTGCGGCGCGCGGAGCCGGGCGTGAAGTGGACCGCGCCCGAGAACCTGCACCTGACGTTGAAATTCCTGGGAGAGCTGCCGGCGGAGATCCTGGAGCGGGCGCACGCCGCGGTCGCGCTCGCCGCCGCCTCCTGCCCGCCGCTGGAGCTGACGGTGCGCGGGGTCGGCGCGTTCCCGCCGCGCGGCGCGCCGCGCGTCCTGTGGGTCGGCTGCGCAGATCGCCCGCCCGCGCTCGGAGCCGCCGTGCTCGACCTGGAGACCCGGCTCGACCTGGTGGGCATCCCGCGCGAAGCGCGCGATTTCGCCGCCCATGTCACCCTCGGCCGCGTGAAGACCGTTCGCCGCCCCGACCGCCTGCGGGCCGCGCTGGCGCCCTTCGCCGGCGCGCTTTTCGGCGTCTCGCCGGTCGCGGACTGGACCCTGTTCTCGAGTCGCCTGCTGCCGACCGGCCCGGTCTATACGGCGCTCGCCCGATTCCCGCTGGGCGCGACGGGCGCCGGGTCGCCGTCGCCCGCGACCGCCCCCGCGACCGCGACCGCGATCACGACCTCCCGCCCCGATGATATCGGGGTTTGACCCTAGAAATCACGAGGAGTGTTTTCATGCCGCCGACCCCGACCCGCCCCGAGGACAAGAAGCACGAAGCCCTGCAGCAGGCGATCGGCGCCATCGAGAAGCAATTCGGCAAGGGCTCGATCATGCGCCTCGGCGACCGCGCCCACCTCACGGTGAGCGGCATTTCGACGGGCTCGCTCGCCCTGGACGTCGCGCTCGGCGGGGTGGGCATCCCGCGCGCCCGCGTCACCGAAATCTTCGGGCCGGAGTCCTCGGGCAAGACCACGCTCTGCCTCACGGTCGCGGCGCGCGCCCAGAAGGCCGGCGGCATTGCCGCCTACATCGACGTCGAGCACGCGCTCGATCCGCAGTACTGCCGCCGCCTCGGGGTGGACCTCGACAACCTGCTGCTCTCGCAGCCGGACTCGGGCGAGCAGGCGATGGAGATTACCGAGCACCTGGTGCGCTCGAACGCCGTGGACGTGATCGTGATCGACTCGGTCGCGGCGCTGGTGCCGCGCGCCGAACTCGAAGGCGACATGGGCGACGCCACCGTCGGCGGCCAGGCGCGCCTGATGTCGCAGGCGCTGCGCAAGCTCACGGCGGCCATCAGCCGGAGCAACTCGTGCGTCATCTTCACGAACCAGATCCGCGAGAAGATCGGCGTCATGTTCGGCAATCCCGAGACCACGCCGGGCGGCCGGGCGCTCAAGTTCTACGCCTCGGTCCGGATCGACACCCGCCGCATCGGCCAGATCAAGGACGGCGAGGTCGTGATCGGCAACCGCACCAAGGCCTCGGTGGTGAAGAACAAGATCGCCCCGCCCTTCCAGAAGGCGGAGTTCGACCTGCTCTACGGCTCGGGGATTTCCTGGGAAGGGGACCTCGTGGACCTGGGCGTGGAGAAGAGCGTGCTCGAGAAGTCCGGCACGTGGATCTCCTTCAAGGAGACGCGGATCGGCCAGGGCCGGGACCGGGCGCGGGAGTTCCTGGTCCAGAATCCGGACGTGGCGCGCGCGCTGGAGGCGGAGGTGCGGCGCGCCTGCGGCCTCGACGCGCCGCCGGCCCCGGCAACGGCCGGGAGCGCGGCGACCGTCGCCGCCACGCCCGCCTCCGACAAGCTCGGGGCCCCGCCGGCCGCCGCGTCGGTCGGCGCCCGCCGCTGATCCGCCCCGCGCACTCCGTCCGCTTCGACCACCCGGTTCCACACTGCCGACCCACGTGCAGGGAGAACCCCGATGAAGAAGCTCGTCGTCAGCGACATCATGTCCCGCCTCGTGGTTACCGTCGAGCGCGACACGCCGATCGAGACCGTGGTCGGTCGGATGGCCGCCGAGAACATCGGCGCGGCGGTCATCGTGGACCGCGACTTCCCGATCGGCATCTTCACCGAGCGCGACGCCCTGAAGCGCGTGCTCTCCAAGGGCGTGGACGGTCGCGCCCACCGCATCGACTCGGTGATGACGCCGAAATTCGTCTACGTCGCGCCGAGCGACTCGCTCTACGAAGTCTGCCGCAAGATGCACATCGGCAACTTCCGCCACCTGCCGGTGGTCGAGCAGGGCAAGATGGTGGGGATGCTCTCGATCCGCGACCTGCTCGGGTCTTTCATGGATGCAACGGCGCCGGCCGGGACGAGTGCGTCCTAGGGCCGCGCCCGAAGGGGCGACCGCGTGAAGACGCTGCTGCGCAAAGTCAAGAAGGCGCTGACCCATCCGGAACGCATTCTGCCCGCGCTCCGGGACCGCGCCCAGATGCTGCCCTACCACGTGCGCAAGGACGGCACCGCCAACCCGCCGCGCATCATCTACCTCTCGATCAACAGCATCTGCAACCTCAAGTGCAAGATGTGCGACGTCGGCGTCGAGAACGCCGATTCGCAGTTCTACAGGAACCTCTGCATCAGCCCGGTCCAGCATCCGGAAATCCCGATCGAGCGCTTCAAGACGCTGATCGACGAGGTCAAGCGCTTCAAGCCCAAGATCGCGATCACCTCGACCGAGCCGCTCCTCTACCGGCCGATCGTCGAAGCCGTCCGCCACGCGCGCGACGCCGGCCTCCACGTCCAGATCACGACGAACGGCTTCCTGCTCGACCGCTACGCCAAGGAATTCGTCGAAGCCGGCCTCAACGAGCTGTGGGTCTCGCTCGACGGCCCGCCCGCGGTCCACAACCGGGTGCGCGGCGTCAGCAAGAGCTTCGAGCGCGCCGCCGACGGCATCCGCGCCGTCATGCACTACCGCCGCGAACTGAACCGCCGCCTGCCCGTGATCTGCGCGAACTACGCGATCTCGAACCACAATTACTCCAGCCTGACCGCCTACCTCGACGCGGTCCAGGAGGGGGGGCTCGACTTGCGGCAGCAGGTCTTCTCGCACATGAACTACGTGCTCCCCGAGACCGCCGAGAAGCACAACCTCGCCTTCGGGCACATCTGCCGCGCCACCGCCAGCTCGGTCTTCGGCGCCACGCCGCGGGAGGTCGACACCGACCTGCTGTGGTCGGAGATGGAGAAGGTGAAGGCCGCGTACGACCATCTCGATATCAGGTGGACGCCCGAGATGGATCGCCGCGCGCTGGAGGACTTCTACCGGCGGCCGGAGCGCTTCATCGCGGCGGACCGCTGCACGGTGCCCTGGTACATGGCGCAGATCCTGGCGACCGGCGACCTGATCCCGATGACCCGGTGCTTCAACATTCCGCTCGGCAACATCCACCGGGACGGGACGTTCGCGGCGGCGTGGAACGGCGAGAAGATGCGCGCCTTCCGCATGCACCTGCAGAAGCACGGCACCTTCCCCGCCTGCTCGCGCTGCTGCGCGATCCTGTAGGCGGGCGCGGCCCCGCTCCCCAACCCTCCCCCAGCGGGATCATCACTCCCCATACCCGGGGCGGCTGGCCCCCGTCGGGGTAGCGCGGTATTCTCGCTTGTCCTCGTCCTCCTCCTTGTCCTCGTCCTCGTCCTCGTCCTCGTACTCGTACTCGTACTCGTACTCGAACGCACAGGGTATTCGAGTACGAGTACGAGTACGAGTACGAGCACGCGGATGAGCACGCGGACGACCGATGGCCGCGGCCAGGAATCGCTGGAACACCGGCGGTGCGTCGAGGGGGACGGGGAGATCTGGTCGCTACCCCGCCCTCTGGGGAGAGCGTTGGGGCGGGGGGCCGCCCTGCCGTTCAACGGTCCGCCCCCGCCCGCCGTTCCCACACCTGCACCCACCGGTTCGCCAGCGTCATCGCCACGCGCCAGCCGAGACTCCGCGCGCAATGCTCCCAGCGCGCCCCCCGCGCCACCAGCTCCGGCCGCCCTGCCGCCCTGCCGACCACCTGCAAAAGCAGCGCGTTGAGCAGGTGGTAGTCGGCACCGGCGAGCGCGCCGAAGCGCCCGTAGCGCGACCAGCCGCCCGCGTACTCCCAGCGCGCGAGGTTTGCGGCGATGCCGGCCGCGCCCTCCCGGAACATCCGCGCCGCCTCCGCGTCCCCGCTCGCCTGCGCCGCTTCGCCCAGTCCGACAAGCCCGAAGAGCGAGCCGTCCAGGACCAGAGTCTCGGGGCGGATCGGGTATTCCTCGTAGAATGGATGCCCGCCGAGCACGGTGCGCACGCCGCCGGCGTCGAGGTCGTGGCGGAAGGGCTCGGTCGCCGCCTGCGCCAGCGCGGCGAGGTCGGGTTCGTCGAGCGCGCGCGCGGCGCGCAGCAGGAAGGAGATGGCGAGCCCCTGGGCCATGGCGCTGATCCACGGCGCGCGCAGGGTGGCGGCGCCGTTCGGCCAGTCGAAATCGTAGCTCCAGGCGCGGCCGGCGGGGCCGCAGCGTTCGCGGGCGTGGGCGCGCAGCCAGCCGGCCGCGGCGCGCACCGCGGCCAGGGCCCTGGCGTGCGCCTCCCCGCCGCCGCCCGCCGCGACGAACCGGCTCAGCCAGGCCAGCCCCCACCACGCGACGTAGGCGGGATTCGCGCGCTCGCCGAGCGCGCCGCCGTACCGCACGTGCGGCACGCCCTCCACGAGCGCGATGCGCGCGCCCGGCGCCTCCGGGTCGAGCCCCCAGAGCCCGCGGCTCTCCAGTGGATACCGCAGTCCTCCCGGGTCCGGCTCCGTGAGGCGGAGCTCCACCGGCGGGCAGAACAGGGCGTACTCCAGGATCAGCAGGCCGGCCGCGGCCAGCCCGGCGCACAGAATCGCCCCAATCCCCAGCAGCGGGTCAAGCGCGCCAAAGACCGGCGCCAGCGCGATCATCGCCAGCACCGCGAGCACCCGATAGCGGAATCGCATGTCCGACCTCTTGCCAAGCGCCTCCGGGGCGGGCATTATAGCACCCGTCCCCTTTCCCGCGGAGAGCTGCGCATGACCCGACTCCTGGTAATCGCCGCCCACCCCGACGACGAGACGCTGGGCGCAGGCGCCACGCTGGCCCGCGCCGCGCGCGCCGGGGACGAGATCGTCTGCTGCACGCTCTGCGATGTGACGACCTCGCGCCGGCCGCGGCCGAGCGAGCGCACGCTCGCGGGCCGCCGCGCCGAACAGGCCGCTGCGGCGCGCGCGCTCGGCATCGGCGAAGTGGTCAACTTCCGCCTTCCCGACCAGGTCCTCGACACCCAACCCCGCCTATCCCTGGTCCAACGCCTCGCGGAGGTGGTCGGCCGCGTGCGCCCGGAAATCGTC
>JACRIP010000435.1 GCA_016220045.1 Planctomycetota bacterium | reverse complement strand
GCAAGGTCCACTTTGTGGGTATCGGCGGGATCGGGATGAGCGGGCTCGCCCGCTGTCTGCTCGCCGAGGGCGTGGCGGTCACCGGTTCCGACATGCACGCCTCCGAAGCGACGCGCACGCTCGAGGCGGCCGGCGCGCACATCGGCATCGGCCACGCCGCGGCCTGGGTCGCGGACGACGTCACCTGCGTCGTGCGTTCCGCCGCCATCAAGGACGAAAACGTCGAACTCGGCCGCGCGCGCACCCTCGGCGTGCCGGTCCTGAAATACGCGCAGCTCCTGGGACAGATCAGCGAAGCCCGCCGCACCATCGCCGTCTCCGGCTGCCACGGCAAGACCACGACGACGGCGATGATCGCCCACATCCTGGAGCGCGCCGGCTGCGATCCCTCCTACGTGGTCGGCGGCGTGGTGCCCTGCCTGGGCGGCTCGTCGCGCGCCGGCGCCGGCCGCGATTTCGTCGTCGAAGCCTGCGAGTTCGACCGCTCCTTCCACAACCTCGCCCCGCATACCGCGATCATCACCAACATCGAGGAAGACCACCTCGACTACTACCGCGACCTCGCGGAGATCGTCGAGTCCTTCGGGACCTTCGCCGCGCTCGTGCCGGCCGAGGGCTTGACGCTGGCGAATGCCGACGATCCGCGCGCGCTCGCGGTGGCGGCGCGTGGGCGCGGCCGGCTCGAGACCTTCAGCACGCGCGGCGCCGCCGATTGGACCGCGCGCATGCTCGAGATCGCGGGCGGCCGGCGGCGCTTCGAAATCCTGCGCGCGGGCCGCTCCTTCGCGACTTGCCGGCTCGCGGTTCCGGGGCGGCACAACGTGGCGAACGCCCTGGCGGCGGTGGCGGCGGCGGCCGAGGCCGGCGTTCCGGCCGAGCGGATCGCGAGCGCACTCGAATCCTTCGGCGGCGTTGCGCGCCGCATCCAGCTCGTCGGCGAGCCGCGCGGCGTGGCCGTGATCGACGACTACGGCCATCACCCGACCGAGATCCGGACCGTGATCTCCGCCCTGCGCGAGATGTACCCCGAGCGGCGGCTGTGGTTCGTCTTCCAGCCGCACCAGCACAGCCGGACGCGCCACCTGCTCGACGGCTTTGCGGCCGCCCTCGCCGAGGCCGACCGCGTGCTCCTGCCCGACATCTACGGCGCGCGCGACAGCGACGAAGATCGCCGCTCCGTGTCGAGTGCGCTGCTGGCCGAGCGCATCGCCGCCGCGGGCGGGCACGCGCTCTACCTCGGCGGGTTCGACGCCATCCGCGAGCACTTGCGCACCCACGTTGCCGCCCCCGCGGCGATCGTGACCATGGGCGCCGGCGACATCACGCGCCTCGCGCCCGCCATCCTCCGCGATCTCGCGTAACGGCGTTTAACGGCGTCTAACGGCGTTCAACGACGTTTAACGTCGTTTAACGAACCTTGCGGGAGACCGACGAGGCTGAACGGTGGCGAACGCCCTTTCCCGTGTCTTGACGAGGCCAGTAGACTTTCGCCCTTTTCACGGACCCTAAACGTCGTTAAACGTCGTTGAACGCCGTCAAACGCCGAGGCTGCGCATGACCGCGACCATTCGGGACGTATTCGAACGCTTCGGCCCGTCGTGCCTGCGCGACGAGCTGCTGGCGCGCCACACCACCTTCCGCATCGGCGGACCCGCGCGCTGCTTCCTGCAACCCGCGACCGTCGAGGAGCTGGCGGAGATGCTCGCCGCCTGCCGCGCGGCCGGGCTGGTCCCGCGCTTTCTCGGCGGCGGCGCGAACCTCCTGGTGCGCGATGAGGGCGTGGACGTCGCCGTTTCGCTGCGCCGCTTCCGCCGCTTCGCGGTCGCCGGGGAGCGCGTCGACGCGGGCGCCGGGCTCACCTTCATGGCCTTGATCCAGCGCACGCGCGACCTCGGACTCGCCGGCCTGGAGAAGCTCGTCGGCATTCCCGGTTCGGTCGGCGGCGTGCTCTTCATGAACGCCGGCGGCAAACACGGCGAGGTCGGCGATGCCGTGGCGAGCATCACTGTCGCCGACACGGACGGCCACGTCCGGGTCCTCCGCCGCGAGGAGGCGGGATTCGCCTACCGCCGCAGCGGACTCGCCGGGCTGATCGTGCTCGAAGGCCGGTTCCAGCTCACGCCGGGCGATCCGGCGGCGCTGCGCGCGACCTCGCGCGCGGTGCACGAGGAGAAGGAGCGCACGCAGCCGCTGTCGACGCCGAGCGCGGGCTGCACCTTCAAGAACCCGCCGGGCGACAAGGCGGGCCGGCTGATCGAGGCCGCCGGGTTGAAGGGGCGGCGCGTCGGCGGGGCCTCGGTCTCGCTGCGCCATGCCAATTTCGTCGTCAACGATGCCGGGGCGAGCGCGGCCGACGTGCTCGACCTGATCGAGATCGTTCGCGCCGTGGTCAAGGACCGCTTCGGCGTCGAGCTGGAGTTGGAAGTCCAGGTTTGGTGATCTTCTGAGAGGATGCGGACCATGCGCATCGCGGTGCTCCTCGGCGGTTTCTCCTCGGAGCGGGAGGTCTCGCTGCGCTCCGGTCGTGCGGTGGTGGAAGCCCTGCGCGCGAAGGGACACGAGGCGTGGCCGGTCGACGTGCGCGACGAGCGGGTCGAGGAACTCGGGCCCGGCTGCTGCGACGCCGCCTTCATCGCGCTGCACGGTCGCTTCGGGGAAGACGGCGGCGTGCAGGAGCTGTGCAGTCTGAGGGGAATTCCCTAGACCGGCTCCGGACCGCGGGCGAGCCGCCTGGCCCTGGACAAGGTGCAGGCGAAGGAGCTGTTCTCGGCCGCCGGCCTGGCGACCGCCCCCTGGAAGGTGTGCGCGGAGGTCGACGGCGTGGAGAGCGCGCGGATCGCCGTCGCGCTGCTCGGCGGGGCCGTGGTGGTGAAGCCGCGCACCGAGGGCTCGAGCGTGGGCGTCGCGATCGTGCGCGACCCGGCCGAGCTGGAACCCGCCCTGCGCGGCGCCTGGAAGTACGGGCCGGATGCGCTGGTCGAGCGCTTCGTGCCCGGCCGCGAATTCACGGTGGCCGTACTCGGTGGGGAAGCGCTGCCGGTCATCGAGCTGCGGCCCAAGCGCGAGTTTTTCGACTACGAGGCGAAGTACGCGGACCAGCGCACGGAGTACGTGGTGAATCCGTCGCTGTCGCCCGAACTGCTGCGGCGCATTCAGGCCGCCGGGGTCGAGGCGCACCGCGCGCTGGGCTGCGAGGGCTTCTCGCGCGTCGACATCATGGTCGGTGCCGACGGCGCGCCGGTCGTGCTGGAGGTCAACACGATTCCCGGCCTGACCGAACGCAGCCTGTTCCCCACGGCCGCACGGGCCGCCGGGCTGGCGTTTCCCGACCTGTGCGAACGCCTCGTCGCGATGGCCGTGGCCGCTGCCGGCGCGCGGACCGCCCTGCCCGCCTGACGCCCGCCGCCGCCGTTCGACGGCGTCGAACGGCGTTTAACGTCGTTGAACGCCGTTGAACGGCGCGTTCCACGGCCCTTCCGCCCGCCACCGACCGCCGTCACCGTCCACTGACCACCGTCCACTGACCACTGTCCACCGTCCACCGTCCACCGTCCACCGACCACCGAGATTCGCTCAAGTCCCGGCCGCTACCATGCCGATAATGTACTACGGGGGTTCTCGCCGCGGGCCCGCGCGGGTGCGTCGCGAATCCCCATGCGCCGAATCCCCGGGATGCGTCCGAACCGCATCGGTCTCGAATCAGGAGTGCGGGCGTGGCCGCCGCTTCTTCATCCACCGCAAAAGCCGCCCAGGTCGCCGCCGCCGGCGCGCGCCTGGTCATCACGGCGCTCTACCGCTGGGGCGCGGCGACGGCGATCGTCGGCACGGTGGCGTGGATGCTGCTGCTGGTGCATCGCAAGGTCTACGATCACCTGCTCACCGAGGAGCGTTACAAACTGGACCCGCGCAGCCTGGCGGTGATTGCGCGGCCGCAGTGGGCGGGGTCGGGCATCGATTTCTCGGTCGGCGCCAACTTCCCGTACGCCGGGCGCGTGAGCATTTTCGAGAAGGATCTGGTGGCGCACCTGGCGGGCTACTACGGGCAGAATCCGTGGGTTGCGCGCGTCGTGCGCATCCGCAAGGAACTGCCGAACCGTCTGCGCGTCCAGCTTGAGATCCGCAAGCCGGTGGCGGCGGTGGAGCAGAAGGGGAGCTACTACCTCGTGGATCGCGACGCCGTGCGGCTCCCGGGGAAATACCCGAGGCGCCCGGACCTGGCGTACGACGTGCCGGTGCTGATCGGGGTGCCGACGGTGCCGCCGGCGCCGGGTCAGGCGTGGCGGGACGCGGCGGTGGATGCGGGGGTGGCGGTGGCGCAGACGCTGCTCGACTACGAGTTGATGAAGTCGATGAAGCTGATCGCGATCGACGTGGAGAACGTGGGCGGGCGCAAGAGTGCGCGCGAGTCCGAGGTGGTGTTGTGGGCGGAGGAAATGGTGCCGATCCAGTGGGGGCGGGCGACGGTGACTGAGAAGTTCGGCGAGGTGCCGGTCGAGCTGAAGATGAAGAACCTGCAGCTCGTCCAGCTCGCCTGTCCGCGGCTGCGCGGCCTGGCGACGGTGAAGGTGCAATTCCACCGGCCGTACGTGGTGGCGAAGGAGCGGTAGGGCGAGTGGCGCGCCGCGGGGCGCAGGTCCGGTCTTGCCTTTCGGCCGACAGGCCATCCTCAGCGAAGCCACTGCCTCCGTCGTGCTCGTATCTCGTACTCGTACTCGTACTCGAACGCCCAGGGCATTCGAGTACGAGTACGAGTACGAGCACGAGATACGACGGAGGCCAGGTCGCCGATGCCTGCGGGCGGCGCGGTCGGGATGCAGGTCCGGTGGTCCACCCCGCCGCACCCCGGCGCTTGGTAGCCGGGCCCGGTCGCGCTATAATGCGCCCGGCGCCTCGCCGCCCTCCCCCCTCCCCCTCCGGTCTTCCGAGGAGCCCGCCCGCCGTGCCGTGCCGTGTCCTGGTGCACCTGGCGTGGATTGCCGCCTGCCTCGCGGCGCCGCTGGCGGCCGTTCTGGAACTGCCCCCGGCCGCCGCCTTCGCCGCCGACGCCCTGCCGCGCACGCTCGCCGCGGTTCAGCTCCTCCTCCTGCTGCTCCTGGTCCCGGCGCTGCTCCCGGCGCCGGCCACCGGCCCCGGCCCCGGCCCCGCGCCGCTCGACCGCTTCCATGCCGCCTCCGGTGAAATCCTGATCCTGGCGCTGCTCGCGCTCCCCGCCGACCGGTTCGTGCTCGAACTCGCGGGAGCGCCGTTCGCCGACCTGGGCGCGCTCTTCCTCGCGCCGCCGTTGATCGGCCTGGCGGCGGCCGGACTGCTGGCGGCTGCCGGCCCCGAGCGCGGCGCGCGCGTCGGGCTCGCGCTCGTCGGCTTGCTGACCATCTCGCCGCTCTGCGGGCTGGCGCTGCGCATCGCGGGCGCCCCGACGGCCGTGGGCGGCGGGCTCTCGCCCGCGGCCTGGGTCGCCGACCCCCACGGCGCGCGCAGCTCCGCGCTGCTTGCGATCGGCGTGCTGCTGCTCGTGTGGCCGCTCCTCTGGGCGCAAACGCGCCGCTCTCGGCGGCTCGGACGGGGCGGCGGCCCGCCGGCGGACGCCGGACGCGTAGGCGGCGTCGCGGGCGCGCCGG
>JACRIP010000434.1 GCA_016220045.1 Planctomycetota bacterium | reverse complement strand
GGTGCACGGTGCCGAGCGCGCGCAACGCCTCCACCGCCCGCGCTTCGGCCGCGGCCGTGGCGATCACGGCGACCTTCATCATGCGCACGATCACGATCCCCTCCGCTTCACCGCCAGTGCCCAGCCGAAGGCCGCCGTGCGCTGGTCCCCGAGCGCGACCGCGATGCGCCGGATCGCCTCCGTCGCTTCGGGGATCTTGATCCGCTCGAACAGGTTCACGCGTTGCGCCGTGATCCTCAGCTCGCGCCCCAACCGCTTCTCCTGTTCCTCCAGGACCGCCGCCTCCGCCGTCAGCGCCAGGATCGCCCGCAGCTCCGCGGTCGCGGCGTCGACCCAGAGCGGCGTCGTCATCAGGTCGTACTCCGCGACCCGGACCTCCGCTCCGGCGAATACCTGAATCTCCACCCCGGCCACGCCGACGCGCTCCCGCTGCACGGCGACGAGTTCCACCAGCTCCGGGAGCCCTGCCTCCTCCCCGAAGAGCGCGATCCACGGCGCCATCGCCGCCTGCCGCCGCGCCGCCGCCTCCTCCCGCCGGCGCCGCTCCTGCCGCACGCGCTCCACCTCCGCCTGAAGAGAGCGCTGCTTGAGCAGCAGCACCGGCAGGTAGCGGTGGTACCGGCGCAGGTGGTCGCGCCGGCGCTTGAGCTCGGTCTTGGTCAAGAGCAGCCTACGCACGGCCGGCCTCCTCTCGGGGCCAGAAATCGGCGAGCAACTCCGAGCCGATCCCGGTTTCCGCGGGCGCGAAGCAGTCGGCCAGGATGCGCCAGCCCAGATCGAGGGCGGTCTCCAGGGTCATGGCGACGCCGAGGTCCATCAGCCGCGCCTCGAAGAGCGTTCCGTAGCGCATCAGCTTGCCGTCCCACGGCGAGAGCGCGAAACCCATCGCGCGCTTCTCCAGGGTCTCCTGGTAGCCCGCGTAGAGGCGGATCATGGCGTCCATGAGGGTGCGGTGATCGGCGCGCGTGGCCGCGTTGACGTGCTGCTTGAGCCGGCTGAGCGAGCCGAAGGGCTCGATGCGTCCGTTCTGCAGGTAGTACTGGCCCTCGGTGATGTACCCGGTGTTGTCGGGCACCGGATGGGTGATGTCGTTCCCCGGCAAGGTCGTCACCGAGAGCAGGGTCACCGAACCCGCGCCTTCGAAGGCGACGGCCTTCTCGTAGCGCGCGGCGAGCTGGCTGTAGAGGTCGCCCGGGTAGCCGCGATTCGAGGGCACCTGCTCCATCACGATCGCGACCTCCTTCAGCGCATCGCAGAAGCTGGTCATGTCGGTGAGCAGGACGAGGACGCGCCGGCCCGCGAGCGCGAAGCGTTCCGCGACGGCGAGCGCCAGATCGGGCGCGGCGATGCACTCGACGACGGGATCGGCGGCGGTGTGCACGAAAGCGACGGTGCGCGCGGCGGCGCCGGCCGATTCGAGCGTATCGCGCAAAAAAAGATAATCGTCGTAGCGCAGGCCCATGCCGCCGAGGACGATGACCTCGGCGTCGGCCTGAAGCGCGATGCGCGCCAGGAGCTCGAGGTAGGGTTCGCCCGCGACCGTGAAGATGCTGATCTTCTGCGACTCGACGAGGGAGTTGAACAGATCGATCATGGGAATGGCGGTGCGGATCATGCGGGAAGGTTTGAGGCGGCGCACGGGGTTGACCGGCGGGCCGCCGACGGGGACGGTGGCTTCGAGCAGGCGCGGCCCGCCGTCGCGCGGTTCCCCTTTGCCGTCGAACACGCGGCCGAGCAGGTGCGGGGTGAAGGGGGCCTCGAGGGCGCGCTCGAGGAAGCGCACGCTGTCCCCGCTGGAGAGGCCCGCGGTGCCGCCGAGCACCTGGAGGAAGACCGCGTCGCCGTCGAGGCGGATGATCTGCGCGAGCGCGGCCGCGCCCGGCGAGGAGACGAGCGCCAGCTCCCCGTAGCCGACGCCGCGGGCTTGCACCTCGATCACGTTGCCGGCAATCCGCCGGATGCTATCGGTCGTCCAGCGCATCGTACTCGTCCGTCGGTTTCGGCGGCTCCTCCTCCAGGGTCTCGTCGGCGGCCGGCGCCTCCCCCGCGCGCTCCTCCCCCGCCGTCGCGTCCGCGTGGTCGGCATGCACCGCGTCCTCCGGGGCTTCCGGGCGCATGCGGCGGGCGCGTCGGCACGACGAATCGAGGTCGGTCTCCACGAGCGCGCGCCGCAGCGCCGGCGCGGTGCGCGCCGCCGCCTCGACCCGGCTGCGCCACCGGGCGCGGATCTCCGCGAGCCCGGCGACGCAGGCCGGCGCAGACCACGGCAGCAGGTTCCAGTCGAGTACGCGCCGGCGCAGGTCCACGAAAAAGTCCCGGGCTTCCTCGCGCGAGCCCGGGACCAGCTCGGTCTCCAGGATTTCCTGGAGCAGGCCGAAGGCCGCCTCCGAGCGCGCGCGCGGCGTCGCGGCATCGACGGGGTGGTAGGCGTTCTGCTGCAGGAAGACCGCGTCGAAAAACTCCGCCTTGAGATGGAGCGCGAAGTCGGCCAACGACGTGCCCTCCTCGCCGACCACTTTCATCAGTTCGGCGATCTCGTGCGCGCGCGCGAGCAGGCGGCGAACGCGCTCGCGCCGCTCGGGTAAGATGATTCCCCGATACCGGCTCCAGCTCTCCAGCGGGTCGATCGCGGGAAAGCGGCGCGCGTCCGAGCGCTCGCGCGAGAGGGCGTGGAAGGCGCCGACCGCCTTGAGGGTGGCCTGGGTGACCGGCTCCTCGAAGGAACCGCCCGCCGGGCTGACCGTGCCGCCGATGGTCACGGTGCCGATGCTCCCGTTCCGCAGGCGCACGCGTCCGGCGCGTTCGTAGAACTCCGCGATCGTGGATTCGAGGTAGGCCGGGAAGGCCTCCTCGCCGGGGATCTCCTCGAGCCGGCCGGAGCGCTCGCGCAGCGCCTGGGCCCAGCGGGAGGTCGAGTCGGCGAGCAGGAGCACCTGGAGGCCCATCTGGCGATAGTACTCGCCGAGCGTCACCGCGGTGTAGACCGACGCCTCGCGCGCGGCGATCGGCATGGAGCTGGTGTTGCACACGATGATCGTGCGCTCGATCAGAGCGCGGCCGGTCTGCGGGTCGGGGCGATGCGGGAAGTCCCGTAGCGTTTCGACGACCTCGCCGGCGCGCTCCCCGCAGGCGGCGATGATCACGATGTCCACGAGCGCATGGCGGCTGGTGAGCTGCTGCAGGACGGTCTTGCCCGAACCGAAGGGGCCGGGCATGCAGAAGGTGCCGCCGAGCGCGACCGGAAAGAGCGAGTCGAGGATGCGGACGCCGGTAATCAGCGGCTCGACCGGGGGCAGGCGTTCGCGCCAGAGGCGGATGGCGCGCTTGATCGGCCAGCGGAAGCCCAGGCGGAGGGGGCGGCGGACGCCGTCCTCGCCCTCGACCACGGCCACGGTGTCCGCGAGCGTATAGGTCCCCGGCGCGACGATTTCGCACACGCGGTGGCGGCCCGCCAGGTCGAACGGCGCCATGATCGCGTGCGCGAACCGTCCCTCGGGGACCTGCCCGAGCGTGTCGCCGGCTTCCACCACGGCCCCGGGGCGCAGGGCCGGGGTGAAGGGCCAGCTCTGGTCCGGGTCGAGGCCAGGGCGATAGGCGCCGCGCGCCAGGAAAACGCCGCCCGCTTCCGCCAGCTCGTGCAGGGGGTTCTGCAGCCCGTCGTAGATCCGGCCTAACAGTCCCGGCCCCAGCTCGACCGAGAGCAGCTCGCCGGTGAATTCCACCGGGTCGCCGGGACGCAGGCCGGCGGTGCTCTCGAAGACCTGCAGGTCCGCCCGGTCGCCGCGGATGCGCACGACCTCGGCCTTGAGCCGCAGTCCGTCGCGCAACGCATAGGCGACTTCGTAGCGCCGGACGGGCGCGGCGAAGGCGACCGTGATCAGGCTGCCGTTGACGCCGGTGATGGCGCCGTGCGGGGCCATGGCGCTACTCCGCAATCAGGGCGCGCAGACGCGCGCGCGTTCCCTCCAGGATTTCCCCGAGAAGGCGACGGCCACGGACCGCGTCGAAGGCCGCGCGGCGCTCGGCCAGGAGCAGCTTGAGCTGGTAGAGAGCGAGCCGGTCGAGGTCGAAGTCATGGCCGAAGTCGAGCTCGTCGAGCAGGCGACGGCGGGCGCGGTCGAGCTCCGCCTCGGCTTCCCAGGGGGAGGCGAACTGGAAGATGCGGCGCGCGGCGGCGGCGGCGGCCGGGTCGGGCACGCGCCCGGGAGCGGCGCCGCGGCTGGCCGGCATGCCGCGGCGACCGAGGCG
>JACRIP010000430.1 GCA_016220045.1 Planctomycetota bacterium | reverse complement strand
TGTCGGCCACGAGGAGCACGGCGGGGTGGGGCGGCCGGTGCCGGGTGCGCCCTGCCGCTAGGCGCAGAACTCGGGGGTCACGGCGTCGGCGATGTGGAGGCCGCGCGGGGTGAGGCGAATGCCCTGGGGGTCGCTTTCGAGCAGCCCCTGGGCGAGGAGCGGGGCGATCGTCGGGCCGTAGGCGAGGTCGAGCTCGAGGCCGAAGCGGCGCCGGAAGTCGGCGCGCTCGACGCCGGTGCACTTGCGCAAGCCGACGTAGATCGCCTCGAAGACGCGCTGCTCGGGGCGCAACGTTTCGTCGAGCGCGCGCACCGGGCGGCCGGCGTCGAGGCGTTCGATATACTCCGGGATCGACCCGAGATCGCTCCAGCGCCGGTCGCCCCAGAAGGAGTGCGCGCCGGGCCCGAACCCGAGGTACGGATCGAGCGACCAGTAACGCAGGTTGTGGCGGCAGGCGCGGCCGGGGCGGGCGAAATTCGAGATCTCGTAGGGGGCGTAGCCGCGGGCGCCGAGCTCCGCGTGGGTGGCGGCGACGAAATCGGCCTGCACCTCCGGATCCGGCAGGGCGAGGCGGCCGGCGCGCGCCTCCTTCCAGTAGGGCGTGCCCTCCTCCAGCGTCAGGCAATACGAGGAGAGGTGGTCGGGCGCCAGGCGGACGGCCTCGTCGAGCGTGCGCCGCCAGCCGTCGAGCGTCTGCCCGGGCAACGCGAAAATAAAATCGAGGTTCACGTTGTCGAAGCCGGCGGCGCGGGCGAGACGGTAGGCGGCGCGGGCTTCGTCGGCGGAGTGGGCGCGGCCGAGGCGGGCGAGTTCGGCGGGGTCGAAGGACTGCACGCCCATGGAGAGGCGGTTGATGCCGAGGCGGCGGAGGTCGCCGAAGAGTTCGGCGTCGGCGGTGCCGGGGTTGGCCTCGCAGGTGATTTCGGCGCCGGGGGCGGGCGGGAAGGCGGCGCGCACGGCGTCGAGGATGCGCTCGAGCTGGGCGGCGGCGAGGAAGGTCGGCGTGCCGCCGCCGAGGAAGACGGTGGCGGCGGGGAGCGGGCCGAGGCGCGCGCCGGCCTCGCGGATCTCGCGGCAGACGGCGCGCACGTAGCCTTCGTGGAGCGTGCCGTCGGAGGCGATGGTATTGAAGGCGCAGTAGGGGCACTTGGAGATGCAGAAGGGGACATGGACGTAGATGCCGAGGTCGGCGGGGGGGGCCGGGTCGGGCGGGAGGACGTGCGCGGACCAGGCGGGCGCGGGGCGACTGCTCATCCGGCGTTCGCTGCAGAAGAACCGCGCTGTCCGCGCAGGACGCGGCGGTAGAGCACCCAGGTGATCAGGAAGATCGGGAAGTCGGAGAAGGGGATCGACAGGTAGGCGGGGCACCACTGGGTGATCGACAGGCTCACGCCGACGGCGGAGCTGAAGAACTTGGACAGGAGGAGGACGGGAACGAGCGGCAGGTAGCGGCGGACGTTCCACCAGCCGACGGCGCCGATGTAGGTGATCATGGCCATCATGGAGAGGGCGAGGGCGAACCAGAAGCGCTCGGGGTTGTCGGGGATCGGGCTGGAGCCGGGGACGAGGGCGAGGGAGACGGTGTTGATGAACTGGAGGAGGGGGTGGGCGAACCAGGCGAAGACGACGAAGGCGCCGGCGAACACGACGGTCTGGACGCCGAGCGCGAGCGCCAGGTGGCGCTCCGCGGTGGACAGGTCGGTGGGTCGGGGGTCGGCGATGCGCATACGGTCGGTGGCCTGTGAACGGTGGTCGGTGAACGGTGGTCGGTGGACGGTGGTCGGTGGACGGTGGTCAGTGGACGGTGGTCAGTGGACGGTGAACGGTTGTCGGTGAGAAGAGGTTCGTGGAAAGGAGCCGGTGCCAGGTCGTTCGAGATGGAAGCATAAGCCCCTCCTGATACCAGAAATTCAGTCTCACTGTCCACCGCTCACCGCTCACCGGCCACCGGCCACTGTCCACCGCTCACAGTCCACTGTCCACCGCTCACCGACCACCGGCCACCGTTCACCGGCCACCGGCCACCGCTCACCGTCCACTGTCCACCGGCCACCGACCACCGGCCACCGTCGCACGCGCGGCGTCCAGCCCTTCCGTGATCCGCCGGTTGACCTCGGCCAGCAGCTTGTCGTACGCGCCCTGCGCGTGCAGCAGCCCCTGGATCGCCGGGTTCCCGTCCACCTGGCGCTGGAGCTGCTTCAGTTCCTCGATGTCCGCCGGCGCGATCTCCTGGCCGGCCGCCCGCCGCTCCGCCAACGCCTGCGTACTCGCCCGCACGCGCGTGGCCAGCTCCACCGCGGCCAGGTTCGCCTCGAAGGCCCGCTCCGCTTCCACCAGCCCGCGGTACTCCGACGAGCCGCCCAGCGCCTGCCCCAGCTCGCCGGCCTTCTCCATCAACATCCGGGTTTCCCTTCCGCTACGGTGAACGCCCGGGGACGCGTCGCCGCGCCCCCGGGCGTTTGCGAGTCCGATTCCGGAGTCCCGATTTCGTCGCGGGGCCGAACCGGCCCCTGGATCCGCGCGTCGCGGACTACTTCGCTCAGGACCCGCAATCCTCTTCCGTCGCCGCGCCCGGGGCCGGCGCCTTCCCGCCCTGCTCGCCCGCGGGCAGGTCGGCCTGCGCGCCCGGCTCGTCGGTCTCTTCCTTCAGCTCGCCCGCCGGCGCTGCGCCGCCGCCGCCGTTCGCCTTGCCGCCCGCCGCCTTCAGCTCCTTCTTGAACGCCGCGAATTCGCTCTCCAGCGATTCCTCCGGCGCGCCGCACGAGGCGGTGAAGCTGAACTGCTTCTGCTGCTTCGCCAGGTCGGCGGGATTGACCGCGAAGGTCACCGTGCGACCGTCGATCGCGTCGCTCGACGACTTCGTGACCGCGCCGGGCATCACCACGATGTACTTGATCGACATCCCCTTGAACATCTCCGCGGCGAAGGCCTGCGCCATTCCGTTGCCGCCCTCTTCTTCGCTCTCCTCCTCGTCGGACTCCTCTTCGCCCTCGACCAGCGCCTCGGTCTTGGCGCCGTTCTTGGCCGCGGTCTTCTCCTCGCCGCCGCCGCCGATGCCGATTCCCGGCATGCCGCCCATGCCCGGGCCGCCCGCCTTGTTCAGGTCGACGTCGAGCTTGAGCCGCGCGCCGCCGTTCTTGAGCTTCTTCCAGGCGACTTTCGCGCCCTGCGCTTCCACCTGGTTGATGTCGGCGAAGAGGCCTTCGGTGACGATCGTCATCTTCTGGCCGCCGACCAGGCCCTTGACCTCGTTGCCGGCGAGCGGGTTGGCCGAACCGCCCTTGGCGCCCTGGTTCGGGGCGAAACCCTTCATCATCTCCGTCATGTTGGAGTCGACGGTCATGGTGGTCTTGATCCGGCCCGAGCCGTCCGGATAGATCGTGTACTTGGTTTCCACCTGGAGGCAGCCCGACGTGGCCACGGCCACGCCGGCGACCGCGACAAGCGCGAGCGAACGCAGGCAACGCATCATGACGAACGACTCCTTGGCAACAGCGGAAGGGCACGGCCGTCCGGACCGCCGGAAGGCCCACTGAGGGGGAAAGATTCTAGCCCCGGCCGCGGGCAAAGGCAAGCGGTTTTCCGGAGCGGGGAGCATGTCTGGTACTGCGCAAGCTCGACGGAACCACAGAGGCACAGAGACACAGAGACGACGGGAACGAGGAGGAGGCCGTTCCGCGCCTTCAGTCCCGGGTGTCCGGTTTCGCCACCACTCCCCCTGGCGCGGAACGCCCTCCTCCTCGTTCCCGTCGTCGTCTCTGTGCTACTAATGTCTGAAAGCGTGTTTTTTCGGCAAGCTTTTCGGCAGTCGCCTGGGCGGGACAACGCTACCGCGTCGGCTCCGTAATCGCCCAATCACACAATCGCCAAATCGCCCAATCGAAGCACCTCTAGACTTGCGCTTGGGTCTCGGGCATCGCCCGACCTGACTCTCTGTGTCTCTGTGGTTCCGTAATTGTCCCGCCGAAGCCGACGTGCACTCCGCCGTTCGGCCCCCCTTCTCCGGCCCGGCTCCCCCCTACTTCTTGCCGGGGTCGACCAGGTACTTCATCAACTCCGAACCCGTGGTGAGCACGACCTGCGACGATCCCTTGGCGAAGGCGGCCTTGTAGAGGTCGAGGGAGCGCACGAAGAGCGCGAACTCCTGATCCTGGCCGTAGGCTTCGCGCAGCAGGCGCAGGGCCTCCGCGTCACCCTGCCCCCGGATCTCCTGTTCCTGCCGGTAGGCCTCGGACAGAATCTCCGTCTCCTTGCGCGTGGCATCGGCGATCAGCCCCATGCTCGCCTTCTGCCCCTCCGAACGGTAGGTCTGCGCCATCTGCGCACGCTCCGCCTGCATCCGGCGATGCACCGAATTCAAGACTTCCGTGGGCAGATCCGTGCGTTTGATGCGGAAGTCGACCAGGTCGACGCCGTAGGACTTTACCTGCTCCCGGCTCGCCAGGAGCACCGAGCGGTCCAGCTCGTTGCGTCCGCCGATCACGTCCGCCAGCGGCCGCTTGCTCACCGCCGCCTTCAGCTCCGAGTACACGATGTCGTCGATCGTCTGGTTGGCGCGCGCCGGGTTGCGCACCTTCATCGCGTACTCCATGGGATCGGTCACGCGGTACTTCAGGAAGTAGCTGACCATGAGGTTTTTTTTGTCGCCGGTGACGGTCGGGGTCGGCTCCTCCTGGGTCCATTCCTGGAGCTGTTTCGAGATCGTCATCACCGATTCCAGGGGGTTGATGAGCACCAGCCCGGGCTCACGGGCGACCTTCCGGACCTCGCCGAAGAGGGTGACGACGGCGAATTCGCGTTCGTCCACCGGGACGCCGCAGCAGCCGTAGAGCAGTACGCAGGAGAGGGCGGCGGAGATCAGGCCCCAGAGGCCGCGCCGCAGGAATTTTCGCATGGA
>JACRIP010000433.1 GCA_016220045.1 Planctomycetota bacterium | reverse complement strand
CGGCAAGCTTTTCGGCAGTCGCATGGGCGGGATAACGCTACCGCGTCAGCTCCGTAATCGCCCAATCACACAATCGCCAAATCGCCCAATCGACGCACCGCCAGACTTGCGCTTGGGTTTCGGGCATCGCCCGACCTGAGCTTCTGTGGTTTCGTCGTTCCTCCGCAGCCGCCTCACGCCCGCCGGCGCGCGTGCAGAACCAGGTTTTCGCCGTAGAGAAGCTCGTCGCGCACGAGATACTCCGCGTAGACGTGGCCGCGGCTGCGCAGGCGGACGAGGGGCGCCAAGAGCCAGGAGAGGCCGCGCACGCCGCCGCCCAGGGACCCGGCGCCGACGTCGAGCAGCTCGAAGCCGGTGCGGTTGAGGAGATGCTTCAGTTCGGGAAAGGCGACCGGATTGATGTGTCCCTGGGGCTTCAGGTATCCGCCGGAGGAGTCTTCGGTGAAGTCGTTGAACTTGGCCGGCCGACTCTCCCAGAGGTACATCCAGCGACTGCGCAGGGAGAGGACGTTGGGCGTGGTGAGGACCAGATGCCCGCCGGGGGCGAGGATGCGGGCGAACTCGCGAAGCAGGTGGTGGGGATTCTCCAGGTGTTCGATGCCTTCGGCGCAGCAGACGTGGTCGAAGGCGGCCGGCTCGAAGGGCAGTTCGCGGTTGAGGTCGAGCAGGCGGTGAGGCAATTCGGGGAAGGCGAAGCCGGCGGCGGAGATGTCGCCGCAGGTGGGCTGGTGGCCGAGGAGGGCGAGTTTCTTCGCGAGCACGCCGGTGGCGGTGGGCACGTCGAGCACGCGCCCGGGCCGGAGGGCGCGGAAGATCTCGACCACGCGGTCGTGGGCGCGCGCGGTGTAGCGGTCGAGGAGGCTGTCCGCGCGCGCGGGGCCGTCTGGGGATGATGCGGCTGCGGGCCGCGCTACGCCTTCGTCGGGCATGTCCTCATCCACCTACGGCTTTCCGGCAGCGGCGGTCGCACGGGATCGGCGCCGCTCCTGGCGGATCCCCAGACCTATGCACAGGGCCAGGAGCGCAATGGCTGCCCCGAGGACCACCGCGAGCCAGTCATCGAGGCCCGATGACTCGTTCTCTTCGGCCACCGACGCGTAGTACTTCGTCGCGAACTCCCGCTCCGGGTCCTTCCCGTCCCGGATCCACGTCAGCTCATCGACGCGCACGCGAGCGTACCACGCCTCCGCGTCCGCCAGTTCGACCTTGAATGCCGTCTCAACCTCTTGGAGGGACATCGCCCGGGGGTCACTGGTGTGCGCAAGCTGTGAGCGAAACCCGCTCAGGCTGCGGGAGGCCAACTTGCGGTACACCGCGACGACCGATTCATCCTTGGCGGCGTACGACGCCCTCAGATAGGCCCGCGCGGCAAGCTGCTTTGCGTCGGACATAATGTCGGTCAGGAGCAGATCCCCGAGCACTTCATGGAGCACGGGGTGGTCGTGGCTGCCGAATCGCATTATCCCAAGAACTCCCTTCGTCGCGGCCGCGATTTCCGCCCCGACCCCCGGCCCGCGCCAATCGACCTTGCGCTCCGTGAGCACGAAGAATCCGAATCCAGCTCGGCGAGTTTCCTGATTGGGCAACTGATTCCCGGATCCGGACGAGCCTGCCAGGAGAGCCTCGCGCCCGGTCCAGCGCTCCTCCGGATCGAGCGGCAGCGTGAGCTGCCCGTCCGGTCTCCGTTGGAGAACATACTGGACGAGGAGCGCCTGGTAGATCTCCCGGCCGAAGTGCGCCTGCGGGTTGATCTCGATCGCGCGCTGGATCGCCGCGCGCCCGGGGACGAACTCGCCGGCGTGAAGCCGGAAGGTCCCCAAGTTGGCCAGCGTCTCATAGCGGTCGGGGGCCAGCTTCTCCTGGAGGAGTGCGGTATCGATGGCCTTGGCGTGGTCGCCCGACTTCTCGTACGCAACCGCCAGATCGTCGAGCAGCGCAAGGTTGTCGGGGTCAGCCGCCAGCTTCCTCAACCGATCCTGGATCCGCCAAGCGTAGAATTCCGGACTGTGCCGCAGGAACTTCCCGGTGATCAGTTCGAGAGCCGTCGGGAACCGCTGCTGCTCCATGATCAGGGTATCGTAGTCCCAGAAACAGGCGGCGAGCGGAGTCGCCGCCCGGGCGGCGGCGACGACCACGGCGCACGAAGCTCGGGACCGCTTCATGATGTTTGATTCTCCTGGCCCCGCGGAACCCTCACGGCATGCGCACAACTCTCCGTGCGATGACGTGGTCGAAGGCGCCTTCGCATTCAATTCTCGTCGCCCGACTGAGGCGGAGGGAGAACTCGTCCGAGGACGCGCGTCAGGACAAACGGTCGAACGTCCTGCTCACTCGGAGAGCTCCACCAGCTCCTCGCCAATCGGGGGCGGCACCGCGTCTCCGTGCGTCCTCAGGCTTTCGATGTATCCCCGCATGGCTTCCTGAACATTGGCCAGCGCTTCGTCGCGCGTCCTGCCTTGCGAGACGCAGCCCGGCAGGCTGGGGCATTCGGCCACGAACACGCCGTCCTCGTCCGGCTGGAACAGTATGCGGTACTTCATCGACAACTCCCGCCTTGAGCGGACTCGGAACCCCTGCGGGCATCCCCGATGCTCTCCCCCATTTAGTATATGGCTTCCTCTCGGGGCAGTCAACGGCCGCGCGGAGGGTGCATGTCAGCATCTGCGAGTAATGCTGGAGGGCCGCGGAGGACCATAAGGTGACGACTCGGATCGCGAACGTTCGTCGTCAGCGGCCTCCATTCGTGGCCCTTCGTGTTCCCGTTTCTTCGCGAGCCACTGGGGCCGCGACCGGGCCTGCAACTACGGAGATGCACCCCGTCGTTCCGGTTCTGTTGCACACCTGGGCCGCACCAGGATATACTCTCCCCGTCCGATAATCGCCGCGCCACCGCTACGCCGGAACTCCAGCCCCCCCCCCGCCCCCTCCGGAGCCCCGATGCGCGACACCGTCCTCCACCTCCTGCCGACGCGGCTGCGCGTGACCGATCTGCTCGATGCGGCCGGCGCCGCGTCCGTCGGCGGAACCGGCAGTGCGCCCGACGCGGCCGGCGTGACCGCAGGCCTGCCGACCGCCCCCACCTCTGCCGTCCTGCTCGGCTACCGCTGCGTGACCTTCCCCGAACTCATCGAGGCGATCTACCGTGAATGCCCGGTGCAGCGACCGCTCGCCGGGCCGACCACCCGCCGCCTCCTCGCCGCCGAGATCCTCCGCCGCTACCTCGCCGGCACCCGCCGCTACTTCGCCAGCCAGCTCCCCTTCCGCGGGTTCGTGGACGAGCTCCTCGATTTCTTCGACGATATCCGCCGCGCCCGCATCACCCCCGCCCACTTCCGCGCGACGCTCGCCGCCGCGACCGCCCTGCCCGCGGCGCGCCGTACGGTCGCCGGGGACCCGCGGCGCTACCACGAGCTGGCCGACCTGCTCGCCCGCTACGAGGAACGGCTCGACCAGCTCGGACTGATCGACGCACCCGGACGCGAGCTGGCCGTCCTCGCACGCCTCGCCGACCCCGAGCCCGAATCCGCGGACGGCGGCGCGGCCGACCCTGACCGCATCCGCGACTCGGCCCCCGACGCCGCGCCCGCCACGCCCGGCGCAACGCCCCACCCCGACGCGCACCCGGTGATCGGATTCCTCGCCGGCGTGAACGAACTCGTCGTCGAGGATCTCTACGATCTCACCCCGGTTCAGTTCGCGATCCTGCTCCGGCTCGCCGCCCGCGTCGAACGCACGCGCATCGAGTTTCCCTACAACCCGGAGCGGCAGGACGCCTACCGCTTCGTCGGCGAGCACACGCTGGCGTGGTTCG
The DNA here is from genome assembly GCA_016220045.1 of Planctomycetota bacterium. Classification (GTDB taxonomy): domain Bacteria; phylum Planctomycetota; class MHYJ01; order WSZJ01; family JACPWG01; genus JACRIP01. The sequence continues at coordinate 4,033 of JACRIP010000433.1, read as the reverse complement.
AGGCCCTCGGCGCCGCCGACATTGCGGAGCGCATCGACCCGGTCTTCCGCTACGCCGCAGGCCGGCGCGGCACCGCGCTCGGCCACGTGCTCGACCACCTCTTCCGCGGCGCCGGCGAACACCCGCCCGCCGCCCCGGCCGACGCGACCCTTCAGGTGATCGCCGCACCCGGACCGGCGCGCGAAGTCGAGGAGATCGCCCGTGAAGTCCGCCGCCGCCTCGAGGCCGGCACGCGCCCGGAGACGATCGGCGTCCTCTTCCGCAACCTCGGCGAGTACGGCCGCCTGATCGAGGAGGTTTTCGACCGCGCGCGCATTCCCTGGACCTTCCGGCGCGGCGCGCCCGCGCTCGCGGCGCCCGCGGTGCGCACCCTGCTCGCCCTCCTCGACACGGCGACGCACGGCACGCGACGGCTCGAGCCGTCGCGCATCGCGGCCCTCTTCGGCTCCGCGTACCTCGACCTCGAGGTGCCCTCGCCGCTCGGCGAACTCGCCGCGGCGGACGTGGACGAGGTGCTCGCGGCCGCGGGCGTGCTCCCCGGGCCCTGGGAGCGCTGGCAGGAGACCCTCGCTCGCCACGCCCGGCGCGCGGCCACGGCGCACCCGCGCGGACCCGGCGCCCGCCCGGCGCAGTCGTCCGACGCCGAGCCCCTGCGCATCGAGGCGGTAACGCGCGCGGTCGAAGACCTGGTGCGACGGCTGGGCGAGCTGGCCCAGCCGCGCCCGGCCGGGGCGCACGCCGCGGCGGTCGCGGCAGCGTGCCGTGAGCTCGGAATCGCCGCCCGCGCGCGCGCCGGCGCCGACCCCCGCCGCGTGCACCGCGACCTCGCCGCGCTCGCCGCGCTCGACGGCCTGCTCAGCGAGATCGCCGAGGCCCAGCGCCTCGGCGCCGCTCCGGAACGTGCGGTCGAGCTCCGGGATTTCCTGGAGCTCCTGGAAACGGCGCTCGCCGAGACGCCGGTGGCGGGAGAGACGCCGCCCGGCGGCGGGGTGCGCGTCCTCAATACCTACGACGCCCGCGGACTGGCCTTCGAGGTCGTGTTCGTGGGCGGGCTCGTCGAGGGCGAATTCCCGCTCGCGCGCCGCGAGCCCGTCCTTTTCCGCGACGAGGAACGCGCCCTTTTCCACGACCGCCACGGACGCCGGCTCTTCCGCAGCACGCGCCTCCTGTCGTGGGAAGAGCCCCTCCTCTTCTGCCTGGCCCTCGCAAGCGCGCGACGCGCGGCGGTCCTGTCCTACCCTACGGTCGATGCCCGGGGCCGGGCGGTGCTGCCGTCGTACTTCGTCGAGGAGGTGCTGCGGCTGGTGGGGGGCCTCGACGCCATGGGTGGTTCGGACCTGCCCTCTCTCCGGCCCTCCCCCGCTGCGGCGGGGGAGGGGGACGGTGCGGGTGCGGACCTACACTCCCGCGCTGCGGCGGGGGTGGGGGACGGTGCGGGTGCGGAAGCCATTGGTGATGCGGCGGGGGCGGCTGCCGTGCTGCGCGTCTATCCGCTGTCGGAGGTGGTCGCCCCCGCGGAGCAGGCGCTCGACCGGCGGGGTCTCCTGGAGGCGCTCTTTCACGACTTGCGCCGACGCCCGGCGCATACGGTAGATGCCGGGCTCGCGGCCGGACTGCGCGCGACGCTCGACGGGCCGCACGCCGGCGGGGCGCCGACCGGCCCCTCCCCCATCGCGTCCCTTGCGGATTGCCGAGAACGGGCGCGCATCGAGCTCGCGCGCGAACGCTTCTTCGCCACGCCGCCCGGTCGCCGCCGCACCCGGCGCGCGACGCCGTATACCGGCAACCTCGAGGGCCGAGGATTCGGCCCCGGCCTGCGCCGCAAGCTCCTCTCCGGCGCCGACGCGGTGTGGAGCGCGACCCTGCTCGAGGTCTACGGCAATTGCCCGTTCGCCTTCTTCATGGACCAGGTGCTGGAGCTCGCGCCCTTCCGCCGCCCCGAAGTCGAAATGGAGGCGACCGAAGTCGGCACGCTCGCGCACAAAGTGCTGGAGACCTTCTTCCGGGAGCGGAGGACGGCCGGCGCACTGCCGCTCGGCGACGAGGGCGCAGCCCGACAGGCGCTCGACGCCGCGGCGGAACGGGTCTTCGCCGACTGGGAAGCCCGCCGCTTCACCGGCGATCCGGTCTTCTGGCGCATGCGCCGACGTGAGGTCCGGGCGGTGCTGGGCGCGGCACTCGACGTCGAGCTGGACCGGCAGGCGGCGGAGCCTAAAGTCGTGCCCGTGGAGTTCGAGCTCGGCTTCGGATTCGCGGACGGCGCCGGCGAGCGCCCCTTCCTGCTGCGGACGCCGCAGGTCGGCGCGGTCCGCCTGCGCGGCAAGATCGACCGCATCGACGTCGGCGACGGTCTGCTCCGGGTCGTGGACTACAAGTACAGCCGCTCGCCCGACAAGTTCAAGGACGCCACCGCGGCCGATCGCCTCGGCCGCCTCGCCTTCCAGCTTCCGCTCTATCTGCGCGCCGCGGCCGAGCTGCTACGGCAACAACCTGACGGCGCGTCGAAGCCGCGCCTGGAGGGGGCGATTTTCCTGCTGCGCGGGCCGGGCTTCTCGACCCGGGCCTTCGCGCCCGAGTTCGTCGGCGTCGCCGCGGGAGGGGCCGAGGAGCAGAGACCGACGGAGGGCGCGGCGGCGGACGCCGACTCCGCCGAAGGGCCGATCCTGCCGTCCGTACGGCGGCTGGCGACCGGCGTGGGCGCCCTGGTCAAGCGGGCGGTAACCGGGCGCTTCGACGTGTCGCCGGACGCCTGCCCGATCTGGTGCGATTTCCGGCATGCCTGCCGCCATTACGAGCCGGGCCGCGGCGGGTCGGAGGAATAGCCCATGGACCTCACGCCATCCCAGACCGCCGCGCTGGCATTCACGGCGAATACCGTAGTCTCGGCGGGCGCCGGCTCCGGGAAGACGCGCGTGCTGGTGGAGCTGTTCCTCAAGCTGCTGGCGGCGCAGACGGCGCCGGACGCGCCGGCGCCGGAACGCATCGTCGCCATCACCTTCACCGAGAAGGCGGCGGGCGAAATGCGCGAGCGCATCCGGGCGGGCATCGACCTGCGGATCGAGCAGGCGACGACGACGGCGGACCGGCGCTGGTGGGCGGACGCGCGCCGCAAGCTGCCCGGCGCGCCGATCCGCACCATCCATTCCTTCTGCGCCGCGCTCCTGCGCGCGAACGCCGCCGAGGCCGGCGTGGACCCGCGCTTCGGCGTGCTCGATGAGCGCGAGTCGCGCATGCTCTTCGAAGGGGCGCTCTGGGAGGTGGTCGTGGGCGGCATGGCAGGACCGGACGGTGACGGCCGCGAGCCGGACCGTCGGGTGGAGCGGCTGGTCGAGGACTACGGTCTGCGCCGGACCATGGAGTTCGCCCCCGAGGGCCTGCTCGACCTGCTGCGCCGGCTCGCCGGAGAGATCGCCGGGGCCGGGGTCGAGCCGGCGGCGGTGGCCGCGGCGGGTCCGCACCCGTCCCCGGAGGCGGAGGCGACAGGGCTGACCGAGCTCGGCGCCCGGCTGGCGGAGGAGGTGGAGAAACTGCTCGCGCAGCTTGCGGACGCGGGCGCTCCCGGTCAGGAAGCGGCGAAGGGGCTGCGCGCCGCATGGGAGCGCGGCCGCGCGGACGTGGTGGGCGCGGCCCGGCTGGCGCCGGAAGACGCACCGCGGCTGCTGCGGCGGCTCGCCGACCTGACCCGGCGCGCCGGCGAATTCCGGCGCAAACTGGGCGCCGGTGAGCGCGCCAAGGCGGTCCTCGCGCTGGCGGCGGGTGACGGGAAAGGCGCCTTCACCGAGGCCTTCGCCTCCGCGCAGGGCCGTCTGCGGGCGAAGCTGCTGGTCGAGGTCCTGGCCGAGGTGCATGCCGCGTACGCGCGGCGCAAGGCCGTGCGCGCGGCACTCGACTTCGAGGACCTTCAGCTCCGCGCGCGGACGCTCCTGCGGGAGGTCCCGGAGGTGCGACGGCGCACACTGGCGGCTTGCGACGTCCTGCTGGTGGATGAATTCCAGGACACCAACCGGCTGCAGCGGGAGATTGTCGGGTATTT
>JACRIP010000056.1 GCA_016220045.1 Planctomycetota bacterium | reverse complement strand
TCTCTGTGTCCTCTGTGCCTCTGTGGTTCCGTTCGCCCCCCCCCCCGCCGACCGCTGAATTCCCTTGAGTTCGCCCCCCCCGCCCGCTAGGATAGCCCCGTTTCGGCACCATGCCTCCGGCACCCCCCCGTTTCCGACCTGCCGAACGGGGCGGGCCGTGTTTCATCCTACGCAAGGAGTCGCTCGTGGAACCGGTCGTAAACGACCTCTCGATCCAGGTGGCGACGGTCAACGGCTCCGGCAGCCAGACCGCCAACAGCGTCTTGATGCGCACGATCTTCCAGATGGGCGTCCCGGTCAGCGGGAAGAACCTCTTCCCCTCCAACATCGCCGGCCTCCCCACCTGGTTCACCATCCGCGCCAGCAAGGACGGCTGGATCGCCCGCAAAAAGGAAATCGACATCCTGGTCGCGATGAACCTCGCGACCATCGAAGAGGACTTCGCCGCGCTTCGCCCCGGGTCGGTGGCGATCTACAACACCGACCTGAAGTACCAGGAGACCCGCTCGGACCTCATCTATTACCCGGTGAACTTCTCGGAAGTCGTCAAGGAATGCTGCCCGGAGACCAAGCTGCGCAAGCTGGTCACCAACATGGTCTACGTCGGCATCGTGCAGCACCTCCTGGGGTTGGACCCGGCGGAGGTGGAGAAGGCAATTCGCCGCGCCTTCAAGTCGAAGGTCAAGGCGGCGGACCTGAACACCGCCGCAGCCCGCGCCGGCGCGGCCTACGCCGCCAAGAACCTGCCCAAGCGCGACAAGTTCCGCATCGAGCGCATGAACAAGACCGCGGGCAAGATCATCATCGAGGGCAATGCCGCCGCCGCGATCGGCGCGATCTTCGGCGGGGTGACCTTCTGCGCCTGGTACCCGATCACGCCGTCGTCCAGTCTGTGCGAAGCGCTGATCGAGTACGCCGGGACCTACCGGGTGGACCCGGAGACCAAGAAGAACACGTTCGCCATCGTCCAGGCCGAAGACGAGCTGGCGTCGATCGGCATGGTGCTCTCGGCGGGCTGGGCGGGCGCGCGCTCGATGACCACGACCTCCGGACCGGGGGTCTCCCTGATGTCGGAGTTCGTCGGCCTCGGGTACTACACTGAATGCCCGGGCGTGATCTTCGACGTCCAGCGGGTCGGCCCGTCCACCGGCCTGCCGACGCGCACGGCCCAGAGCGATCTCAAGAGCCTGCTCTACCTGAGCCATGGCGACACCCGCCACATCGTGGTCTTCCCGGCCAATCCGGAAGAGGCGTACCAGTTCTCGCAGGACGCCTTCGACCTGGCCGAGCGCTTCCAGACCCCGGTCTTCGTGGCGATGGACCTCGATCTCGGCATGAACAACTGGATGGCGGACGCGTTCCCCTATCCGACCAAGCCGCTCGATCGCGGGAAAGTGCTGAGCAAGGCCGACCTGGACCGCCTCGGGAAGTTCGAGCGCTACGCGGACGTGGACGGGGACGGCATTCCGTACCGGACGCTCCCGGGCAATCCGCACCCCCTGGCCGGGTACTTCACGCGCGGCAGCGGCCACAACGAGAAGGCCCAGTACACGGAGAAGGCCGAGGACTACGTGCGTAACATGGATCGTCTCGCGCGCAAGTACGAGACCGCGCGCAAGTGGACCGCGCCCCCGCTGGTCCAGCAGGACCCGGCGGCCAAGGTCGGCTTCATCGCGTTCGGCACGACCCACCACGCGATCGTGGAGAGCCAGGACCAGTTGAAGAAGGAGCAGGGCCTCCCGACGAGCTACCTGCGCATCCGCGCGCTGCCGACCACGAGCGCGATCAAGGAATTCGTGCAGCGGCACGAGCGGGTGTACGTCGTCGAGCAGAACCGGGACGGGCAGATGTACGATTATCTGCGGCTGGAGGTGGGCGGGGCGGACGCGCTCAAGCTGCGCACGATCCGGCACTACAGCGGAATCCCGATCGACGCGCGCTCGGTGACCGATGCGCTGCTCGCTCAGGAAAAGGAGGTCAAGTAGCCATGGCCGATACCACCACCCCCGCCACCCCGGCGACTTCGCCCGCCAAGCCGGCCCCGCCGGCCGCCCCGGCGCCGGCGAAGAACCGCATCGGGCTGGCCCTGCAGGATTACAAGGGCTCCGCGACGACGCTTTGCCCGGGCTGCGGGCACGATTCGATCACCAACCAGGTCACGCGCGCCTTCTTCGAGATCGGCGTGCGGCCCGATCGCGTGATCAAGCTGTCCGGGATCGGCTGCTCGAGCAAGACCCCGGCCTACTTCATCGGCCGCGCCTTCGGCTTCAACGGCGTCCACGGCCGCATGCCCTCGCTCGCGCAGGGCGCGGCGGTAGCGAATCGGTCGCTGATGGCGATCGGCGTCAGCGGCGACGGCGACACCGCGTCGATCGGGATGGGCCAGTTCATCCACATGGTGCGGCGCAACGCCCAGTGCATCTACATCATCGAGAACAACGGCGTCTACGGCCTGACCAAGGGCCAGTTCAGCGCAACGGCGGACCTCGGCTCGGTGCAGAAGAAGGGCGACGTCAACGAGTACATGCCGATCGACTGCTGCGCGCTCGCGATCCAGCTCGGGTGCGGCTTCGTGGCGCGCTCCTTCTCGGGCGATTCCAAGCAGCTCAACGCCATCCTGCGCGCGGCGATCAGCCACCGCGGCACGGTCGTGCTCGACGTCATCTCGCCCTGCGTGACCTTCAACGACCACGAGGGCTCGACCAAGAGCTACGCGCACGCCAAGGAAGCCGAAGACCCGCTGCACGAGATCGGGTTCGTGCCCTTCTATGAGGAAATCACCGTAGACTACGATCCGGGCACGGTCAAGGACGTGGTGATGCCGGACGGCTCGCACATCCGGCTGAAGAAGCTGGAGCGCGACTACGATCCGACGAACAAGCTGCAGGCGCTGGGAGTGATGGACGAGGCGACGCGCAAGAACCAGTTGATCACCGGCATGCTGTATCTGGAGCCGAACAAGAAGACGCTGGTGGACCAGCTCAACCTGGTGGACACGCCGCTGGCGGAGCTGCCGCAGGAACGGACGCGGCCGAGCAAGGCGGTGCTGGACGAGATCATGGACGCGCTGCGGTAACCACGAGTCCAAAGTCCAACGAGTCCAAAGTCCAAGGTCCCACGAGTCCAAAGTCCAACGCCGGCGCGCGCCCGAAGATCAAGGCGCAACCCAGCGTCGGCCGGCGGCGGCCGCTGGCTGCCGCAGAATGGGCCGGCCGGGCCACCCCGGGGCGGACACAGGGGTCCGCCCCTACGAAGGGCGCGGCCGGAC
>JACRIP010000432.1 GCA_016220045.1 Planctomycetota bacterium | reverse complement strand
GGTTTCCCAGGCGCGCGCCGCCGCCGTCGCCGGCGATACCGACCTCCTCTCCCCCGCTTTTGCCAGCTTCGACATGTTCCGCAATTTCGCCGAGCGCGGCGCGCAGTTCAAGGCGCTCGTCTCCGCTCTCGGGGACGGGGAGCGAACTCCCCCAGCCTAGGGGCCCCGGGCCGAGGTTTGGGGGTTTGGTGGTTTTGCGGTTTGGAGACCCCGGGGGAGAGCCAAGGTTGCACAGCCGCTTCAACGGGCTCTGGTGGCGGAATGAGGGCAGCTCTCGACCTTCAACGATTCCCAAACTTCCAAACCGCCAAACCGCCAAACCTCGCCGCGCCGCGGCGGGCCGTCGGTTTCAGATTGATTTGACCCCGCGCGCTGCTATACTCAGGGCCGATTCCGCCTTCCACCTGGCGAGGACTCCCCCCGGATGGCCTACGGTCCCGACCCGCTGGTCGCCTTCCGCACGTTCGTCGGCGGCCTCGACCCGGCACAGCCCCTGCCCGCCGTCCTGCTCAAGGGCGAGGAACTCCTCCTCAAGGAGCAGGCCTGCGCCGAAATGGCGCGCGCGTGGCGCGTGGCCCCCGCCTCGTTCCTGCGCCGCAAGAGCGATGAGACCGGGATCGACGCCCTGCTCGGCGAATTGTGCGCCGGCTCCCTGCTCGACCCGGGCCACCGCCTGATCCGCTTCGACGCCGCCCGCCTCTTCCTCGCCACCCACGCCGAACGCCTGCGCGCCTACCTGGAGGCTCCGGCCCCGCGCGTGACCCTCGTGCTCGTGATCGAAGCCGGGGGCGCCGCCGCCCCAGCCGCCGCCTCCTCCTCCGCCGACGCGGGGGAAGGCGACGGCGAGTCCGAGGGCGGCGAGTCCGCCGTCAAGCGGGGGGGGACCGCCGCGCTCGAAAAGCGCATCGCCGAAATCGGCGCCGTGCTCGCCTGCGACCGCCCCCGCGACTTCGCGGTCCCCCCCTGGGTGCGCGAGCGCGCGCAGAAAACATACGGGAAAAGCCTTACACAGGACGCGGCGCAGGCGCTGGTCAACCGCGTGGGTCCCAATCTCGCCCTGCTCGACCGTGCGCTCGAGACGCTGGCGCTCTACGTCGGCGCCGCGCCGGCGGTCGAAGCGCGCGACGTCGCCGCCCTGGTCGGTCAGGACCGCGGGTACGACACCTTCCAGCTCGTGGGGGAGGTGGCCGCGCGACGCGCGCCCCAGGCGCTGGAGCGGGTACGCTCGCGCCTCCGCGACGCACGCGACGAGGGCGAATTCGCGGGCATCGTCGGCCTGCTCGCGTGGCACTTCCGCCGCCTCTACCGCGCCCGCGCGCTGATCGATGCCGGCCGCGCGCGCGACGTCGCCGACGCGCTCAAGATCAAGATCCCGCGGTTCGCCGAAGAGGTCGTGCGCGAGGCGCGTTCGGCCCCGCTCGCCGCCTGGCGCGGCAAACTCGACGTCCTGCGCGACATCGACGTCATGGAAAAGACGTCATCCCAGCCCCGGGAACTGCTCGCCGACCTCCTGGTCCTCCGCTTGATCCAAGGATGAGCCATCCATGCCCAATTTCTGCTTCCGTTGCGGCATCAGCCTGCCCACCGCCGACATCACCTTTCGCGCCGGCAAGGAATCGATCTCGATCGATTTCCGCTGCCCGGAGTGCAAGCAGTTTGCCGCCGAGGACGCGCAGGAGGAGCGCCGCTCCTTGCCCGACGTCGCCGCCGACGGCCTCATCGACCTGGTGATCAAGGACGGCGAAGAGCTGCTCGAGAAGCCCGCGGAGACCGCCGAGGTCGAGGGCGAAGCCCTGCTCGCGGAGAACGAGGACGAGTAGGACGACACGTAAGGCTTTTACCGCAGGAAGAGCCATGGCTGAAGCGACGAAGAAGCGGAGCCTCTGCAAGGCGTGCGGCGCCGCGATGGAGATCGCGCCGGGGTCGGCGGTCATCACCTGGTCCGGGTGCGGCAAGAAGTACAAGCTGCCGGCGAAACCGGGCGAGTCCTCGAAGCCTGCCGCGGCGGCGGCCGCGGTTGCGGCGAAGCCCCCGGCCTCTTCGGGCGCACGCCGCGCGGCGGCGGTCGCGGCCCCGGCGGCCCGGCCCACGGAGGCGCCCGACGCGGACGAGAACGGCGGCGGGGATGCGGACGCGGCCGGCGAAGAGGCGGCCGGGGCCCCCGCCGTCGCCGCCAAGGGCGCCGACGGGGCCGCGTCGAAGGGCGACAAGGCCGCGGCCATCAACGCCGCCGCCTCCAAGCGCATGCGCCGCGTGGCCGCCAGTTTCGGCATCGACGCCCCCAAGGAGGGCGAAGTCCCGGTCTCCGACGAGGAGAAGGCGGTAGCCGAAAAAAAATCCCTGAAGAAGAAGCTGGTCGCCATTCTGACCATCCTCATCCTCACGCCGATCTTCGTCGGCATCGCCGTCTACCAGCGCCTCCGCCAGCCCGAGCCGGCCAAGCCCAAACCGCCCGAGGAACGCACCATCATCCAGCGCGACTTCAAGAAGGACCTGAAGGACTGCGAGAAGCTGCGCGACGAGGCCTGGGAATGCCGCAAGGTCGCGATGATCGAGCTGCGCGACGACCTGCCCGCCAAGGAAGCCAAGCTCAAGGAAGGGATCGCAGCGGCCGAACGCGCCAAGAAGATCCTGGCCGACGCGATCGATTCGGTCAAGAATGAGCCCGACCGCGCCACCAACTACGCCTACCTCGACGACGCGATGAAGGAATCCGAGGCGGTCTGCAAGAGCTTGACCGAAATCCTCACCACCAAGCCGGTCGAGCCGGAGAAGCCGAAAGCCGGCGTGCCCATGCCGGACAAGAAGGACCCGGAGAAGAAGGACGGCGACAAGAAGGACG